>NZ_AWFE01000136.1:0-1439 GCF_003263315.1 Hyphomonas sp. GM-8P | reverse complement strand
AGATGGGATAATCGGACGCCACATCGCGCCGGGAGCGTCTGCCCCGAACGCTGTCACTCCGATAACTTGCGGGAAGGAAGGGACTTCCGGTCAGAACAAGGAGAAGACAGTTATGAAGTATTTCGCTGGGATTGATGTATCGCTGAATGAGTCGAGCGTATGTGTGGTGGATGAGTCCGGGGCGATCATCCGTGAGGGCAAAGTGCCGTCCGAGATTGCGCCGCTGGTCGACTGGTTCGACGGCATTGGTGTGACTTGTGAGCGGATCGGGCTGGAAGCCGCGCCGCTCTCCCAGCACCTGCATGAAGGTATGGCGGCAGCGGGGCTCTCGCCGGTCTGCATTGAGACACGTCATGTGAAGGCGGTACTGTCGGCCAGCATCAACAAGACGGACCGCAACGATGCCAGGGGGATTGCCCAGATGATGCGGGTCGGGCTTTACAAGCCCGTTCATGTGAAGACGCAGACCAGTCAGGAACAGCGCGTGCTGCTCACCAGCCGCAAATTCATTGTTCACAAGCGGCAGGATGTAGAGAATGAGATACGGGGTGCCCTTCGCAATTTCGGACTGAAGATCGGCAATGCCGGGAGAGCACGCTTCGAAGTCCGCGTTCGCGAACTGGTACAGGACAATGCTTTCTTGCGGGATGTCGTTGGCCCACTGCTCGAAGTCCGGCATTGCCTCCGGGAACAGGAAGCCGCACTCCACAAGCAGGTCCTGCGCATTGCGCATCGGGATCCGGTTTGCAGGCGGCTGATGACAGCTCCAGGTGTAGGGCCAATTGTGGCGCTGACGTTCAGGGCGACTGTCGATGTGCCTGCAAGGTTTGCGCGCTCCAAGTCGGTGGGCGCCCATTTCGGGATGACCCCGAAGACCTATCAGTCGGGAACCATCGATGTGACCGGGCGCATCTCGAAGTGTGGCGACGGGCTGGTGCGAGTCGCCTTGTTCGAAGCTGCGAACACCATCCTGACACGGATCGTGAAGTGGTTCCCTCTCAAAGCCTGGGCGATGAATGTTGCCAAGCGCAGAGGGGCTGCTCGCGCGAAGGTCGCGCTTGCAAGGCGTCTGTCGGTGATCCTGCATCGCATGTGGGTGGACGGCGCTGACTACAACTGGGGCAACGAACCCTGCGCCGCGTGAAATAGGAACAAGCCCGCTCCACCGGGCACCCCGATCCGTCAAAGTGACGGTGCCATGTCCCTCGGGATCGAGGGAAAGTGCGAGAACGCTATGTGGCCTGGTGGACCGGTTGTTCAACTGGTGACATCGACAGGCAGATTGTTCCGCATCAACCTCTGATCCCATCATGTGACGGTCAGCGCCTGCAGGCGACCTGCGCCGATCACGAAGAGAAGCGTGAAGCCCGAGGTGCATTGCCGAGTTGCAACGACGCGATCCGGAAACGGAGTTGACGAACAATGTCCGATTAGAGAAG
>NZ_AWFE01000135.1:0-1451 GCF_003263315.1 Hyphomonas sp. GM-8P | reverse complement strand
CTCCGCTTTGCTGCGCCCGCATGCGGTTCAGGCCCGGGACAGCGCGTCCTCACGGTCCGGCGTCGACGGGGACAAGGGGTTCCCGGAGACACAAGCCAAAGGAACGAAAAGGAGAACCCCAATGGCAAACGCACTCGGATATGTCAGCGAGACCAAGGCCGGCTTCGAAGGCACCCTCGCAATGATGAACCTTAATGCGGCCATCCGCATCGAGAAGAATGGCGAGAAAGCCTCTGAAGGCCAACCGGACTACCGCATCTTCGCCGGAGAGACCTCGACCGAAATCGGAGGTGGCTGGATGCGCAAGGCGAAGTCTTCGGGACGCGAATACGTCTCGCTGACCCTCGCCGATCCGCAAATCAGTCCCCGCCGGATCTATGCGAACCTCGCACCGGTCAAGGGCAAGAAAGGCCGCCATGTGATCCTCTGGAACCCGAAAGACTGAGGGTTCAGATCCTCCTCCCCAGCCGCTCCGGAGCAAGCCTCCGGGGCGGCTTTCCGCATGTCAGAAACATGGTGAACAGGGGAGGGGAAAAACCCACGGCGCGCATATTTCCTCTCAAATCCTGCGCAGGATCGCGCAGTTTGATCGCATCGCAAGATATCAGTGAAAGGAGCACAAGAATGAGCGATGCAGACAAGACAGTGCCTCAGGCGGCGAATGACAATGACCTCTTCAATGTGGTGGAGGCAGCAAATTTTCTCCGCCTCAAACGTTCGACGCTGGATCACTATCGCTGCGAAGGACGGGGTCCAATCTATCGCAAGCATGGCGCACGCGTCTTCTACACACGCGCCAGTCTCCTGGCATGGTCAGAGCGCCAGATGTTCTCGTCCACGTCTACACGCGTTGAGAAAAAGAAGTGAAGGCGCAATGGGCTTCTGCTACAGCTGCCGGGATACTGGCGGCTGTTGCAGGACTGGCATTTGATCCTGGTACCCGTTTCATTTGGAACCGGACCGGTAGCGCGCCCATCGGGCTCTACGGGCTGAGCGATGATCCATTCACAAGAGGCGATTGGGTCATCGTCTCAGCCCGAAGCGGTGAAGCGGACTGGGCGGCGGCGCGCGGTTACGTCGGGAGGGACTGGCCCCTCATCAAGCAGATTGCGGGGCTACCGGGCGATGAAATTTGCCGGGAAGGAGGTTCTGTTTTCGTGCGTGGAGTCCACGTCGCGGACGCCATGGATGCCGACACTCTGGGCCGGGAAATGCCGGCCTGGGAGGGATGTAAAGTGCTGAGAGCGGACGAAGTTTTCCTGCTCAATCCACATCCACGATCGATCGATGGGCGCTACTTCGGGCCGACTAAGGTCGACGATCTCGGCGGGGTTCTTGTCCTTCTCTGGAGTCCGCATGGACGGACGGCGGACATGTCGGTGCAATGCCATGCAGAGCGTGGCCAGGAATTCTGAGGCGGACCCGGTAGTGCTGTCGTAAACCCGCCAGCT
>NZ_AWFE01000134.1:0-1476 GCF_003263315.1 Hyphomonas sp. GM-8P | reverse complement strand
TCCACCGCCATTTTGGCGATGACCTTGAACAAGCCCGCGCTGCCTTCGATGACTATGCGGGCGAATACCGTTCGATCGCAGATTTTGCCGAAGAACTGACCCGCGAGTGCGGCACCGAAATCCCGGCCTCCCTCCAATACTACATTGATTGGGACGCGATGGGCCGGGACATGGAGCTGAACGGCGACATCTTCACTGTCGAGACCGGATTCGATCAGATCCACATCTTCTGGTCGCGGTGAACGTCATGGCCAGATACCAGACCAGACCGCGCGAAGACGGCCGTGGCCCTTATCGCTGGGCACATGTCGTGAAGACCCCGGCAGGGTTCGCGCAGGGCAGCATCTATCGTCAGGCAGGTAACGAGCTTGATGACGGCGAAGCACGGGCGCTGCGCGGCGTCTGCGAACTGCATGGCTTCGAGATTCGGAGGGTGTCGTGAGCTTTTCCGAACGCTTTGCCGCCTTTGCCTGCCCCGGTGACACGATCACCTGTGAGGCGGACGGATTCACCGTGATGGCACAAATCGTCCTGGACGATTGCCCGGATGCGCCGGATCAACGACAGGACGGATTCTGGCCCTCGCTCTATAAGGATGCGCCCGGTTTTATCGGTCCCGGAAACGGGTTCCGCGAGCGCTTCGCAAAGGCGCAGGCCGAGGCCGAAGCTGTCATGGAGGCATGGCGGAAGGGCGACTGGTTCTATTGCGGGATCGTGCTCTCCGTCACGCTCGAAGGCGTCACGCTGGACTCTCACGCCGCCAGCCTCTGGGGCGTCGAGGCGAACTATCCGGGATCGGATAATGCCCACCTGAGCGAGGTGGCAAACGACCTCCTGCCGGAGGCCTTGGACACCGCCCGCACGGTGCTTGTGCACCTCCGCGCAGTCCCGGCAGGTGAGGCGCGGACATGAGCCGCGCCCTCACCGAAGCCGAGCGGATTCTGGGTCCGCGACCTCAGATGACGCTGGTCGTCGAGGACGACCGCGTGGTTGAAATCTGGATTGCGGGGCGCGCACCGCACATCCGCGTCCGCGACTATGACTGGGGCCGGACCGACCCGGCCCCCGCCTTCGACCGCGAAGGCTTTCCTTATTCCGACATTCACTGGAGCGGCCCGGCATGGGCGCTTGGCCTCTCCCTTTACCCGCCAGAAAAGGAGACCCCGATGGCACAGCCCGACCTCACACATATCCCGCTCGATAAGCTGAGCGTTTCCAAACTTAACATGCGCCACGGACGCAAGAAGCCGGACGTGTCCGACATCCTGCCTTCCATCCGCGAAAAGGGCATCCGCCAGACGCTCCTCGTCCGCCGCGAAGGCGACGGTTACGGCGTCATCGCAGGCCGCCGCCGCTATTTCGCGCTGCTCGAACTCGCCAAGGAAACCGGCACCAATCCACTCGTCCCTTGCGCCATCATGAGCGAGGAAGATGCAGCCTCGGCCATCGAGGCGTCCATCATCGAAAATGTCGCCC
>NZ_AWFE01000133.1:0-1487 GCF_003263315.1 Hyphomonas sp. GM-8P | reverse complement strand
CTCACTAAACCCGCCCATCCTGTCAACCCTGTCTTCGCTTGTGAGGTTCGCTTAAGTTCCTGATTCAACATAGTATTCCCTTTTCTGGTTAGTTCTGACACTGACGGTCCATGCACTACTCCGTGCTGAAGCGCTGGATGGCCTCGCACATGCCTTGGATCGATCGGGTGAACGTCCTCGAAGCACTAGCAGCGCACTGTTCTGGAAGCCTGGATTGCCGGCTTCCTGTGCAGGCAAGATAACGGGATCATTCAACCCGCGGCCCGTCAGGGTCGCATCCGCTCTCGCGGATTCCTGATGTCTCTTTCGTCAACTCATCGTGTGTCTCCCGGGCATATTCCGGTCTCCTTTCAGTCAGGCAATGCGGGCCTGCAGGCCTTCGCGTGAACCAATAAACTCGCTGCCATCAACCCACATACGGTGCAGGATGACGGAGATTTTCCGGGCCAGCGCGACAGCCGCACGCTTGTGTCCAAGCCGCTTCTGAAGGCCTTTTCCCCACGCTTTCAGCACAGACCATGATCGCACATGTGTGAGCATTGAGTTGGCCGCCTCGACCAGTAGCCATCGCATGTTCGCATCACCGCATTTCGAGACCCGGCTGTTGAAGTCGACCGAGCCGGACTGGTAGCGTTTCGGGGTCAGGCCGAGATGTGCGCCAACGGTCTTTGATCGCCTGAACCGGGCCGGGTCATCGATGCAGCACTTGAACGACAGAGCGGTCACCGGACCGACTCCAGGCACCGTCATGAACCGCCTGCAGACCTCATCAGAACGGGCAATATCCATGAGCAGCTTGTGACATTTCTGGAACTCTGCGAGCAGCGTCCGGCGAGCAAGTAACATGCATTCCGTCACCTCCCGGAGGATCGGATCTTCCTCTTGAAGGCGCTCGCGCAGGTCATCTTCGAAACGCCCCCGCGTGGTCCTTGTCATCTTCACGCCGAACACTTTCAGCGTACCGCGAATGGCATTCTCGATATCGAGGAACTTGCGTTTCAGCATGCGCCGGTTCGCGAGAATAACACGATAACGATGGCTCTCATCACTCTTCACATAGACCTGCCGGAACCAACCTGTGCGCATCATTTGGGCAAGACCGCGTGCATCATTCCGGTCTGTCTTGTTGCGCATGGCGCTGAGCGCACCAGCCATGTGCCGTGCTTCAACAACAACCGCTGGAAGCCCGCGTTCGGTCAGCTCCTTGAACAGCCAGGGCGATAGCGAACTGGCTTCAAAACCAACCCGTTTTATGTCCGCGCCCAAGCGCTCCAACACAGGAGCAATGGCTTCAGGTTCCGTCGGAACCCGAAGCTCCTTCAACGTATTTCCATTGCTGTCGACGACACAGATGTGTGTCTCTTCCAGCGAGATATCCAAGCCTGCGAATACGATCATGACGGTCTCCTTCTGATCAGATCGCCATCATATTCTGCTGGCACAAAATCACATCTGCGGCCGGGAGCTGGCGGGTTTACGACAGCACT
>NZ_AWFE01000132.1:0-1653 GCF_003263315.1 Hyphomonas sp. GM-8P | reverse complement strand
TGCTGATCGAATGGCGCGAAAGCGACGACCGGGTCTACATGACCGGCCCGGTCGAACTGGAATTCGAAACCGAAATCTGAGCTTGGTGGAACGGAACCCGGGTGGGGCGGTGCCAATGGCATGGCATCGCCGTGCATCCGTGTTTCAAATTTGACCATTGGTTGCAGTAATCGGCCAATCGTTTCGATATCGAGTCGATTCCATCTTGAGGGGGCAATCATTAGTTGCTTTAACGTCTGTTCGGACGGCAAGTATTGCGGTCTGTGGTGGGAACTTCGACAAACTGCTTCGCGCGATATCGCGCTTTTCAGGCATCGTTGCGTTCCGAGTGTAGAATACACCTCCGGGGGGAAGAGATGCGTTTACAAGCGCTCGATGGATGGCGTGGCCTCGTAGCGGTCCTGGTCATCCTGTTTCATGTTTATGTGTTGCACACATTCTTTCTGGCGGAGTGGCTGCGATATCTCGCGCCTGTCCTGGAATTCTTCTTCATCGTCAGCGGTTTTGTCATGGCGCTCGGCTTTGGCGACAAAGTCACCGACACGAAGAGCTTTGTTGGCTACATTATCAGGCGGGGTGGGCGCGTCTGGCCGATACACCTCGCAATGATTGGCTTGCTGCTGCTTATCCCACTGCTACGCTTCATCATGCAAACGCCGGGCGACCTTTTCTCCGGTCAGCTTACGCTTGAGTCCCTGCCGGCTCAGTTGCTGATCCTGCAAACCTAGACTCCTGAATATGCCATGACCTGGAACTATCCGTCATGGACTCTGTCCGGCGAAGTGTTCGCTTATTTCCTGATGGGTATCCTTGTGTGGGTCGCGCGAAAGGAGCCTCTGCGCTGGGTGCTTGGTCTGATGATTATCGCGGTTGCCGGCACGTTTTTCTACAATGCGATGATGAGCTCGCCCAACTACAATACCGTCACGGTATCGCGTGCGGTGACAGGGTTTTTCTTCGGCTTCCTGCTTTACCATGCCTGGCGCCGCTACCCGCTGACGAATGTGCGGGTTGCGGCTGTGTTGGAAGTGGTGGTCGTGATCGCGTGCTGCCTGCTCTTCCAATGGCACCCGGACGGGCTAGCCTATTTCCTTTTCTATCCGCTGTTTGCGGCATTGATCTACGCCTATGCTGGCGACAACGGATTGGTGTCGCGTTTTATGTGCTCGTCCCCCCTGCAGTGGTTGGGGAAGTACTCCTTTTCCATCTACATGTTCCACGGCGTGGTTTCTAAATGGATCATGATCGCTGGCCGTTTCATTGACGCGCGCACGGAACTGCCGCTGATACGCGCTGTGGAAGCGCCGTCCGTGGTGCATACCGTTAATGTGATCGACCTGCCTCAGCAGTGGATGAACGATCTGCTTGTGCTTGCCTATGTGATTGTCGTTTTGGTCGGTGGCCGGATCATTTACTCGCTCGTTGAGGCGCCTTCCCGGGATTACTTCAAGGATCTGTCGATCCGCATGATGAAGCGAATGGCGGCAAAGGAAGCGGCAAAACAATCGGAAATCTCCGGCGGTGTCGCGCCGGTTGCGGCTGCGGCGGCGCCGGAAGCCCCGACCCAGCGCCCCTGATTCTGCGCGATCGCCGCTCTGAATTCGCATGACCCTCGATGGCGAGGAATTGCTGATCGAATGGCGCGAAAGCGAC
>NZ_AWFE01000131.1:0-1733 GCF_003263315.1 Hyphomonas sp. GM-8P | reverse complement strand
CGAGGCGTCCATCATCGAAAATGTCGCCCGCCTGCCTGCCACGGAGATGGAACAATATGTGGCGTTCCGGAAACTGGCTGACGAAGGCAAAACGCCTGAAGACATCGCGACCTTCTTCGGCGTGACTGAGCTTCTGGTTCGGCGCGTGCTCGCCCTTGCGGGTCTCGCTGCGCCGATCCGAAAGCTCTATTCCGAGGACGAAATCGACCGAGAAACGATCCGCGCGCTGACGCTGGCGACACCTGCTCAACAGGCGGAATGGCTGAAACTCTGGAACAGCGAAACCGAACGTGCACCGTTCGGACGCTCCTGCAAGGCATGGGTAACGGGCGGCAGCACGATCACCACTGACAAGGCCCTGTTCGAGCTTGACCAATACACCGGCGCGGTGACGTCGGACCTGTTCGGAGAACGCGCTGTCTTTGCGGACGCTGAGGCTTTCTGGACTGCTCAGGCAGCAGAGGTGTCAGCGCGGATCGAGCAACTCCTGGCCCGTGGCTGGGCCGATGTCGTCTGTCTCGAGCGAGGGACCTACTTCCAGCGCTGGGAATACGTCCAGACCACGAAGAAGAAGGGCGGCAAGGTCTACGTGGAGCAGCGCCAAGATGGCACGGTGATG
Source organism: Hyphomonas sp. GM-8P (assembly GCF_003263315.1). Classification (NCBI taxonomy): domain Bacteria; kingdom Pseudomonadati; phylum Pseudomonadota; class Alphaproteobacteria; order Hyphomonadales; family Hyphomonadaceae; genus Hyphomonas; species Hyphomonas sp. GM-8P. The sequence goes on along the minus strand of NZ_AWFE01000131.1, from coordinate 1,114 downwards.
TTCCATGAAGGCTGGCTGACAGCTTCGGAGGCCCGCAAGAAGTCGCGTCAGGACATTAACGGAGACGGCAGTGTACAGACAGACATCAAACCTGAAATGTCCGGCCCGATGGCGGAATATGTCGGCCTTCACCGGCATGGCGCTGCCGCCGCCAGCCTGCTGGCCGCACCCGCCATTGCGCTGCGCCTGATGGCAGCACACGCGCTGACTGGATCATCCCTCTGGAATGTCCGTCCGCATGTGTGCGGGGCGCGCAAGAACGAGACGCATGAGAGCGTGTCGGGCTCCGCAGCGTGGGCTGAAATCGATGCCGCTTCCGAGCGAGTTGAGGCGATGTTCAGTGCGCTCGGCGCAATGCGTCCGCGCTCGAACGGCGATGCCTATTCGCTCTGCGAAACCTTCTCCGCTCTGCTCGCCATGTCGGACGAAGAAGTCATGAAGGTCCTTGCCCTCACGATGGCTGAAACACTGGAAGCGGGCGGGCCAGTGGTCGAGGCCGTGCTGCATGTCTGTGGGACCGATCTTGGCCGATACTGGTCGCCGGACGATGCCTTCTTCGACCTCCTGCGGGACAAGCGGGCGATCAATGCGTTGGTAGCAGACATTTCGTCCCCAAGCGTCGCGGAGAGTGTCACCAAGGAGAGCGGAAAAGTCCAGAAGGCGCTGATCCAGAACCGGATCGAAGGCGTGGACTGCACCGCCAATCCCGGCTGGCGTCCCGGCTGGATGCAGGTGCCGCCAACCGGCCTTGTCGAAGGAGCGGGTTGCGCGACGGTCGAGGCTTGGACCCGGATTGCGGGCCTGTTCGAGGGTGAGGATGAAGACAACACCCAACCCGAAGTGGAGCCTTGCGAAGCAGACGCTGCCTGAGTTTCGTCTCCTCCTCTCAGGCAGAGTGCGAGCCGTCCGGTGCCTGGCATCGGGCGGCTTTTCACATTCGGGTTTAAGCATGCGGATGCGCGCGAAGTGGGGTTCAATCGATAAGAATGCCTGCCGAAAAATCGCCCGTCTCAAGGTCTCGTGAGACATATCAGAGCGCATGCGGGAGTGGGTTACTCCCTTCCATCGGCAGCCGTCTTCGGCCCCCTTGTTCCCGTCTCTTGCCGTATGACCT
>NZ_AWFE01000130.1:0-1735 GCF_003263315.1 Hyphomonas sp. GM-8P | reverse complement strand
CGAGGCGTCCATCATCGAAAATGTCGCCCGCTTGCCTGCGACGGAAATGGAACAATATGTGGCCTTCAGGAAGCTGGCGGACGAAGGCAAGTCCCCGGAAGACATCGCAACCTTCTTCGGTGTGACCGAGCTTCTGGTGCGGCGTGTGCTCGCCTTGGCAGGCCTCGCTGCTCCGATCCGCAAGCTCTATTCCGAGGACGAAATCGACCGCGAAACGATCCGCGCCTTGACGCTGGCAACACCTGCCCAGCAGGCGGAATGGCTGAAGCTCTGGAACAGCGAAACCGAACGCGCGCCGTTCGGACGCGCCTGCAAGGCATGGGTGACTGGCGGTAGTACGATCACCACAGACAAGGCCCTGTTCGACCTTGATCATTACACCGGCGCGATGACGGCGGACCTGTTCGGAGAGCATGCCGTGTTCGCCGATTCCGGGGCGTTCTGGGCGGCGCAGGCGGAGGCAATATCCGCGCAGATCGAGCAATACCTGGCCCGCGGATGGGCCGATGTCGTCTGCCTTGACCGGGGGACCTACTTCCAGCGCTGGGAGTATGTCCAGACCACGAAGAAGAAGGGCGGCAAGGTCTTCGTCGAACAGCGCCATGATGGGACGGTGACTTTCCATGAAGGCTGGCTGAAGGCTTCGGAAGCGCGACGGACAAAGCGCCAGACCGAGGACGGAGATGCGACCTCACCGGCTGACAGCAAGCCCGAAATGTCCGGCCCGATGGCGGAATATATCGGGCTTCACCGGCATGGCGCTGCCGCAGCCAGCCTGCTCACGGCGCCCGCCATTGCGCTGCGCCTGATGGTAGCACACGCGCTGACCGGATCATCCCTCTGGAATGTGCGCTCGCATGTGTGCGGGGCGCGCAAGAACGAGACGCACGAGAGCGTGGCGGGCTCGGTGGCGCGGGCTGAAGTCGATGCCGCGTCCGAACAGGTCGAGACGCTGTTCACCGCGCTCGGTGCCATGCGTCCGCGCGCGAACGGCGATGCCTATTCGCTTTGCGAAACCTTCTCCGCCTTGCTTGCCATGTCGGACAAGGAAGTCATGCAGGTGCTGGCGCTCACCATGGCCGAAACGCTGGAATCGGGTGGGCTGGCGGTCGAGACTGTGTTGCATGTCTGCGGGACCGATCTCGGCTCCTATTGGTCGCCGGACGATGCCTTCTTCGACCTGCTCCGCGACAAGCGGGCCATCAACGGTATGGTCGCGGACATTGCTTCCCCGAGCGTTGCGGAGAGCGTCACCAAGGAGAGCGGCAAGGTGCAGAAGGCGCTCATCCAGAACCGGATCAAGGGGGTGGATTGTACTGCCAACCCCGGCTGGCGTCCCGGCTGGATGCAGGTGCCGCCGACCCGCCTTGTCGAAGGAGCCAGGTGCCCGACGGTCGATGGTTGGGAACGGATTGCGGGCCTGTTCGAGGGTGAGGACGAGGACAATTTCGAACCTGAAACGGAGCCTTGCGAAGCAGACGCTGCCTGAGGTTTGTCTCCTCCTCTCAGGCAGAGTGCGAGCCGTCCGGTGCCTGACATCGGACGGCTTTTCACATTCGGGTTCGGGGTAGCGGGTGGCAGTGTCAATGCTGTTCAATCCGCAGAATGCCTGTCGAAAAATCGCGCGTCTAAAGGTCTCGCAGGACAGATCAAAGCGCCTGCCGCAATGGGTTCCTCCGTTCCATCGGCAGCGGTCTTCGGACTCCTTGTTCCCGTCTCTTGCCGTATGACCTGG
>NZ_AWFE01000129.1:0-1739 GCF_003263315.1 Hyphomonas sp. GM-8P | reverse complement strand
AATGAATGAGGGACGCGAGGGTCTCAGGTCAAGTTATATCAGTGACCTTCTGTCGAAGGGGCGGACCGTATTTACGGCTGATGAGGCTGAAAAGGCGCTTGGTGTCGATCGCGGTGCCTTTCTCGATGCCGCTGAGAGGCTTCAGAAGCGAAAGCTGCTGCAAAGCCCACGGCGCGGCTTCTATGTGGCTGTTCCGCCCCAATATGCCGCTTGGGGAGCGCCTCCGCCATCCTGGTACATTGATGCGCTGATGCGCCACGAGGGCGAGCCTTATTACGTTGCCTTGCTCAAGGCTGCAGAGCTGCACGGCGCGACCCATCAGGCGGTCATGGAATTCCAGATCATTGCGGCCAAGCGAATGCCGAAGATACGCGCAGGGCGCAATCTGATAGCCTTCTATTATCGGAAAGATATGAACGCCGTTGAGAACGGTCTCGAAAGACGAAAGACTGATACCGGCACGATGCAGATATCGTCGCCTGCACTGACTGCGCTTGACCTGCTGCGCTATCCGCAGGCGACCGCCGGCATGGATAATCTTGCGACCGTTCTGGCCGACATGGGGCGCAAGATAGATCCGAAGCAGCTTGCCGCCTTGTCTAACAAATTTGAACGGCCAATCGTTCAACGTCTTGGATACCTGTTGGGTCATTTGGGACACGGGGGACTGACCGACCGCATGTTTGCCGCGCTCAGTCAGCGCGGTTCGCTGCCATGGGCGGAACTGGACCGCAACGAGGTCCGAGACCCGGATTTCATGTCCAAGCCCATGCGTCGTGACCCCAAATGGCGTGTCATCGTTCGCCGAATGCCGGAGATGGACGAATGATTCCCTTACAAAACATTGTTGCGTGGGGCGCGATTGTTCCATGGGCTGACAATCGGCAGATCGAGCAGGACCTGATCATCAGTCGGGCTTTAGTGGACATATTTTCCGACGACTTGCTCAAAAGCGAACTCCGGTTTCGAGGGGGAACAGCGCTGAACAAGCTGCATTTTCCTGCACCGCTTCGATACTCTGAAGACATTGATCTGGTTCGTGCCTCGTCAGGTCCGATCGGACCAATTCTTGACCAACTTCGGGTCGTTTTAGAGCCTTGGCTTGGTCAGGCGCGCTTTGATCAGAGTCAGGTCGCGCCGAAACTAAAGTTTCGTATCGATGCTGAGCATGGGGATGGCGTCCAGATAAGACTGAAAGTCGAAATCAACACACGAGAGATCGAAGCGTTTGACCCAGTTGAAAATTACACATTTAACGTGGAGAATCCTTGGTTCACTGGTGAGTGTCAACGCCGGAGTAAAACTACACCATTCGCCGGAGCAAAAGTGCACCAGTTTGAGAGCTTTGGCCGGAGTAAAAGTGCACCACTCGGGCGGTTAGCGGACGTTTGGTCGGACTGGTGTACGAGGATTTGGATCAAGCCTGTTTCGACTTGGCGCTGTGCTTGAGGCGGTAGCTGTCGCCGTTCATTTCGAGGATATGGACATGGTGCGTGAGCCGGTCGAGCAGTGCGCCGGTCAGGCGCTCTGATCCGAACGTGCTGGTCCATTCGTCGAATGGCAGGTTGGAGGTGACGAGGGTTGAGCCGCGCTCATAGCGCTGCGAGAACACCTCGAACAGGAGTTCAGCGCCGGTTGGCGACAGCGGCACATAGCCAAGTTCATCAATGATCAGGAGTGCGTATTTGGTGAGCTGTTTTTGCAGGCGTGGTCTGCCCCACTGAGGTGGTCCATCGCCT
>NZ_AWFE01000128.1:0-1812 GCF_003263315.1 Hyphomonas sp. GM-8P | reverse complement strand
TCGCCTATATCGACAGCGGCTTCGGCCTGCTGGCGGGCGATGTCGCTTACCTCTCGACCACGCTCATTGCCATCGACATCACGCTGGCTGGCCTCTTCTGGGCGCTCGGTCAGAATACAGACGTAATCTCCGGCCTTCTGAAGAAAGTCCTCTATGTCGGCTTCTTCGCCTTCATCATCGGCAACTTCGCGCTGCTCGCCGACATTGTCTTTGCGAGCTTTGCTGATCTCGGCCTGACCGCCAGCGGCTCCGGCATGACAGCTGAGGACCTCCTGCGACCGGGATTCATCGCCGGCGTCGGCCTCGAGGCTGCAAAGCCGCTGCTCGAGGAGATCGGCGATATGGTCGGCCCGATCGCCTTCTTCCACAACTTCATCATGATTGGCGTCATGTTCATCGCCTGGGCGGTGATCATGATCGCCTTCTTCGTGCTGTCAGTGCAGCTGTTCATCACCATCCTGGAGTTCAAGCTGACCACGCTTGCCGGATTCGTGCTGGTCCCGTTCGCGCTCTGGAACAAGACGTCATTCCTCGCCGAACGTGTGCTCGGTAACGTCATCACGTCCGGCGTCAAGCTGATGGTCCTCGCCGTGATCATCGGCATCGGATCGACGCTGTTCGGCTCGATCACGGATGCGTTCCGAACCAGCGACGATATCACGCTCGCTCAAGTCATGGGCACCGTGCTTGCGGCCCTCGTCTTCTTCTGGATGGGCATCTTCGGCCCCGGCATTGCGAGCGGCCTCATCACCGGCGCTCCGCAACTCGGCGCAGGGTCTGCCGCAGGGGCCGTCATGGGCGTGGCGGCAGGGACTTATGCCGCTGGCATGGGAGCCCGAGCAGCCGCCGGCGGCGTCTCCACCGCCGTCAAGGCCGGCGCATCCATGGCGGGCGCCGCCCGCACCTCCTACACGTTGGGTGCGGTCGCGTCAGGTGCAACCGGTCCCGCAGGTGTTGCCGCCGGGCTTGCTGGTATCGCGCGCGCCGGCGGTGATGCCATCCGCCGGACGGTTGCCCGGCCTGCCAATACCTTTCAGGATGCCTACCGGCGCGGCAGCGAAAGCGCCTGGCGCGCCACCGGCGGTACCACTACCGGCAGCAACAGCCAATCGACCGATACATCGACTGCGCAGAGCCCCGGCTCGGCCCGGCGCATGGAGCGCGGCCAGCGCATGAGCCATGCCGGCCAGATCGCCGCACATTCGCTGCGCGACGGCGACCGGGGCTCCGGCGGCGCCGCTCCAAGCCTTCAGGACAAGGACGAGTAGACAATGGCCTTCAAGCGAACAGCATCACATTATGGAACAAGCCCGTTCCCGGAGACGCCTTATCAGAAGGCGGGACAGGTGTGGGACGAGCGCATCGGATCCGCCCGTGTCCAGGCGAAGAACTGGCGGCTGATGGCCCTTGGCTGCCTTGGGCTCTGCTTCGCAACCTCCGGCGCGCTTGTCTGGCGGAGCCTTCAATCCAGCGTCACGCCCTATATTGTCGAAGTCGATGAGACAGGCGCTGCCCGCGCGGTCGCCCCGGCGACAGAACGCTACAGGCCGACAGACGCCCAGATCGCGCATCACCTCGCAAATTTCATCTCTCATGTGCGCGGCCTCAGCGTGGACCCGGTGGTCGTACGCGAGAACTGGCTCTCAGCCTATGACTTCGTCACCGCGGCGGCAGCAACGACCCTCAATGAATACGCAAAGACGAATGACCCGTTCGCCGATATCGGCCGCAAATCCCGCACCGTCGATGTCGTCAGCGTGGTGCGTGTCTCGGAGGACAGTTTCCAGGCCCGCTGGATCGAGAAGACCTATG
>NZ_AWFE01000127.1:0-143601 GCF_003263315.1 Hyphomonas sp. GM-8P | reverse complement strand
CGGAGGCGGCGGAGGTGGCGGCGGAGGCGGAGGCGGCGGAGGTGGCGGCGGCGGAGGCGGCGGAGGCGGAGCTGCGCCGAACGCCCAGCGGAGCCCCACAGTCGCTACGTGATCCGTGTAGGTGCCGTCGTAATCCGTACCATCCGAAGGATTGCCAGCGAATTCCAGATCGTCAGCAACAAAGTACTTGTAGCCGAGATCCAGGGTCAGGCGGTCGGAAACTTTGTAACCAAGACCGAGCAGACCTTGGTAGGCAAGCGTCGTATCGGTTTCGTTGAAGCCGTTAACCGCAGCCCAGTTGCCAGCGGTGCCGACATTGAGGTTGCTGGCTTTGGCATTCAGACGTGCACCGCCGACACCAAGACCGATATACGGCTGAACTTTACCGGCACGATTGAAATCGTAGAAGCCGTTCAGCATGAAATCGGCGATTTGCAGGTTACCATGCGGATCTGACGCAACGCCTGTCACACCCATGCCGAAATCGGACGGAACGTTGAGTTCACCGCCACGGTAGCCCAGCGCACCTTCAAGGCGGAAGCCATTGTCAAAATTGTAGCCGAGCCCCAGCTGGCCGCCGAGCATCTCGTCGGAATCCGAGCTGCCCTGGAGCGAGCCAGGCACATCTTGGGTCACCGGATCGTGGTCCAGCTCACCAGAGAATCCATATTGGACATCAGCGCGGCCATACCAGCCGTCGTCCGCGTGGGCGGCGAGACCAGCCGTCGCGAACGCGGCCGCGGCTGTCGCGCACATAAGAGTTTTCTTCATACTCAATCCCCTTTTATGTGCCGAATGACGGGATTGTCCTCGGCCGCAGGTTCATACGGGCAGACTGCCCGATGATTCCTGATTAAACTCAATTTACTCTCGCTGCGAGCCCCTTTAGGAGTGAAGGCCCCGAAACGGCAGGGTTTTTCCACCCACCGCGTCCCTTTTGCAACAGATTGTATCAAGTGCGTCAAATTACGCGCGGGACAGAAATTCGTTCCATGGCGCACGGGATAAATGAGGTTTGCACGTGATATTTGTGGGAGAGATGGTACCGCCTCCCCGGTTCGAACGGGGGACCTCTAGATCCACAATCTAGCGCTCTAACCGACTGAGCTAAGGCGGCACTGGGGTTGGCAGATACAACCCATAAAGTGAGGATTCAAGCGTGACCGGCAGAGGTTGGAGCCGAAATCCCCTATTATTCCGTCAGACTTTGGTGACCTGTTCGAATTCCAGATCCACAGGTGTCCCACGTCCAAAAATCGAAACGGTTACCTTGAGGCGGCCATTGGCTTCGTCGATCTCTTCGACAGCGCCTTCGAACCCCTGGAAAGGACCGTCGTTGACCTGAACCTGCTCACCAACCTCGAACGAGATTTTGGGACGCGGACGATCGGCATCCGAATCAGTCGCAGTGCCAAGGATGCGATCCACTTCACGCTGGCGGACAGGGAGCGGCTTCTTTCCACCTTCGGCACCGAGGAAGCCCGACACTTTCGGCGTATCCTTCACGAGGTGGTACACATCGTCAGTCATGACAGTCTTGAGGAGCACATAACCGGGGAAGTGCCGGCGCTCGACGGTCTTTTTCTTGCCGCGCGCGACCTCTACCACTTCTTCAGTCGGAACCTGAATGTCCTCGATCAGATCAGACAGCCCCTTGCGCTGGGCTTGTTCCAGAATCGTTGCCGCCACCTTCTTTTCGAAGTTGGAATAGGCATGGACGATGTACCATTTCGCTTCAGCCATGGGGCCAGCGCACTCCTTGAAATACGTCGGTCACCAGCCCTTAGAGGCCAGTAATCGCTTTAACAAACAGGTTGATCAAGAAATCAGCGGCAAACAGGAAGAGCGCAATGAGGACTGACATCACGACAACGAAAATCGTTGCCTGAACCGTCTCCTGACGCGAAGTCCAGGTCACCTTGTTCCCTTCCGCGCGCACCTGGCGCAGGAACGTAAAGGGCCCGACCCGTTTCTTCTTAACCTTATCGGCCATTCCGACACTCTCTTGAAAAGCGGGGAGTTAGCGGTTTTGAGCCGCTACGTCCACGCCTAAACTACACCAATTTCAATGTGAAGGCATGTGAGGTGCCTGATAGGCTCCTGCAAGGCTGTCTTCCGAAACTGCAATATCAAAGTGACAGACGACCAAACTCCCTGGCCGGCCGGCCAGCCACATCGACCTGAACCGCAAATAAACTGCCGGACAATGGCCGGGCATCCAGCTGAGGAAAAGTCATTCCTGCTCTGGCTGTTGTAATGAACATAGTCCTGAAATCCGGTCCTCCAAACGCGACGCTGGTCGGACGCGGCGCTGCAAGAATGATGACCTGGTCGACTTCTCCACCAGGTGTGTATCGAACAACCCGCGATGCGCCCCACAGGCAAACCCAAAGGCAGCCTTCCGAGTCAACCGCCGACCCGTCCGGATAGCCGTCAAATTCATATGTCGATGCAAACACCCGACGTCCACTCAAGGAGCCGGTTTCAGGATCGAAATCGTATGCCAGGATTTCCTGTTCGGTGCTGTCGCACGTGTAGAAGGTACGCCCATCAGGCGAAAACTGCATCGTGTTGGTGACCATGACAGATGGCAGGCGTAACTGGGTGAGCGTCTGGTCGGCGCCATATCTGAAATAGCTACCGCGTGCCTCTTTCTCGGCATCATCCATGGTTCCGAACCAGAATGACCCATCTGGAGCGACACCGCCGTCATTAGTGCGGTTCCCTTCCGGCTCACCCTCAATTTTGAGAATCCGGTCATATACCTCCGTAGCCGGATCGTAGACCCCTATTTCCTGGTCCCCAACCATCAGAAAATTGCCTTCGTACAACGCGAACGCACTCGCGCGCAAAGGCAGGTCGTATCGGCGAGTATTGCCGGTCCGGGGATTGTAACGATGCAGTTTGGCGCGCTTGATATCGACCCACCAGAGAAACCCCTCGGTCTCACTCCACACCGGGCCCTCACCCAGCACACACCCCGTCGGGGCGACGCATTCCGGCGCCAGCATCATCCGATCAGCCCTGCCTCTTCCGCCAATTCAAACAGACCGTCCTGTGTCGCTTCTTCCGCAGAGCATTCGTCAAATTCGGCGCCCAACGTGTCCAGCGCCAGACGATAGGATTCCATGATCGCTCCATCAGCAACGAGCGTGAGCTCATCTCCCGGATCGTAGTGCGCCGCAATGTCTGCTCCGATCAACAGTCCTGTGAGCGCCGTCTCATGATACTTTGGATCCAGGACGCCTGTCATGCGCGCTGCGCGCACAGCGAAGGGTGATGCCGCATCATCCGTATCCAATGAATATTCCACCCATTCCCGGAATATGGCCTCACTGAATTCCTGCTCAACGCCCTCAGGCGTTTTCAAGCCGCCATTAGCCAGCAACAACGCTCGTAACTCACCCGTCATTTCCGTTGTGAATCCGAGGATCCGTCCATGTTCCACCGTAACATGTTTTGTATGAGTTCCCGGAATACACACGGCGCCAATCGGGTCTTCAAGCGCGAACAGTTGTGTTTCCTCCCCTCGCATCACATCGGGCGGTGAGGCCTGTTTCAGCCCCGGAACAATATGTATGCCGTTCGACTGCACGAGGTGGCTCGGCAGGTCTGCAAGCATCATCGGAACAGGTCGGTGACCTGTATTGTGGATGCCTTGGGTTCCACCGATTCCACCGCAAGCGATGATGGGCACTTCCGGCCATTCGCTGAGCCATTCATTGATGTGGAACTTGAGGCGCCCCATCGCATCGCCGGAATGGGTGAGAATACCGTCCGGCACGGAAATTCCACCTATGACGTCCCCTTCTTCGTCAAACGCCCAGGCACGAAAAGTCGAGGCGCCCCAGTCGATGCCGATGAGAATAGTACGATCTTTCATGTATGGCGCCCCGTTATTGGCTTTGAAGATCTGCAGAACACAGGTCGCATGCCTTCACGTCTCTTGCACCGCCGGGAAAGTCAATCCATTCCGGTAATGTCGTCAACGCCGCGATCGCGGCGCATCATGGTCAGAACCAGCCCCGCAAAATCAACAGGAACGGCTTCATGGATCCATCTACCCTGTCACGCCACCAACGCGCAGCTGACGAATTCGTTCGCCTGCTTGAGATCATGGCCCGCTTGCGTAGTCCTGAAGGCGGCTGTCCATGGGATCTCGAACAAACGTTCAAGACTATCGCCCCCTATACCATCGAAGAAGCTTATGAAGTTGCGGATGCCATTGAGCGAGGTGACATGACTGAACTTCGGGAAGAATTGGGTGATCTCCTGTTCCAGGTCGCCTTCCACAGTCAAATGGCTGAAGAGGAAGGCGCGTTTGAAGCCGCAGACGTTGCGGCGGCCATCAACGAAAAGATGGTTCGGCGCCATCCGCATGTCTTTGTGGCGTCCGACGAGCGTTCCTCCGACGATCAGATCGTGGCATGGGAAGTCGTGAAGGCTGAAGAGCGCGCTGCCAAAGCCAAGGAGCGAGGAAACGCCAGCGCTCTGGACGGAGTCGCCCTTTCCCTGCCTGCGCTCCTCCGCGCCGAAAAGCTTCAGAAACGCGCGGCCCGCACGGGATTTGATTGGACCGAAGCGGACCAGATCTTCGACAAGCTCGAAGAGGAAACGGAAGAGGTCAAAGAAGCCATTGCATCCGGTAATGCAGACGCGGTCATGGATGAGATCGGAGACTTGTTGTTTGTTGCGGCAAACCTTGCCCGCCGCCTGAAAATCGATCCGGAAGCTGCCCTTCGGCAAGCCAATTCAAAATTTGAACGCCGTTTCCGCGCCATGGAAGCCTTGGCCGCCGATCGAGGTGATGACTTCAGCCAGCTAGATCTCAATGCGCAGGAAAACCTATGGCAGGCGATCAAAAAAACGGAGGGGAAGACTTAGTCCGCAGCTTCTATTTCGATCATGGGAAACTCGGACCGAAATTGCCCGAACCGGTCTGTCTTCAGCCGGACGGTCATCCATGAATCGGCATTATCCTGAACTTCGTCAGCGAGCACTTCTCCGTTCCGGTGCAGCCAAGCGCGGGCACGTCCATCCTCGGGCCTTAACAAGACCCGCACTTTCTTGGCGCTGCGGAGCAGCCCTCTCTCAATCGCTGCCTGCAGATCATCCATTCCCTGACCGGTCACGGCCGAGACCAAGACAGCGGGATGTTCTTCCTGGGTCTCGGCGGATAAAGACAACGCTTCTGCACGTTCCGGCGGCAATAGATCCGCCTTGTTCCAGGCTTCGATCATCGGCGGCAATGGCAGCCCGGTTTCCCGCTCAAGGCGGTCCAACACGCGCAGAACGTCTTCAGCCTGCTCCGTGTCCGACGGACTGGATCGATCCCTCACATGCACCAGGAGGTCTGCCTGCATGGCTTCTTCCAGGGTCGCCTGAAAGCTGTCGATAAGGTGTGTGGGGAGATCCGTGATAAAGCCCACCGTATCAATCAATGCCGCTTCCCCGAGCGTTGGCAGATCGAGGCGCCGGATCGTCGGGTCGAGCGTTGCGAAAGGCATGTCTTTCGCAAATACGTCGGCTCCGGTCAGGCGATTGAACAATGTCGACTTGCCAGCATTGGTGTAGCCCACCAGCGCAACAACCGGCTTACCGCTTCTTTGTCTGCCTGCGCGCTGGACCGCGCGTGTTCGGCGCACATCGTCCAGTTCGGCTTTGAGACGAACGATCTTGTCATCCAGCATCCGCCGGTCAGCTTCCAGCTGGCTTTCCCCCGGCCCTGAAAGGAAGCCACCGCCGCCACGTTGCCTTTCAAGGTGTGTCCATGTCCTCACAAGCCGGGAGCGTTCGTACAACAGACGGGCCAATTCGACCTGCAGCCGGCCTTCCTTCGTTCGCGCTCTGAGACCGAAGATCTCGAGAATGAGTCCGGTGCGGTCGATAACCTTCACGCCAAGCTTTTTCTCGAGGTTTCTTTGCTGAACAGGTGTCAGAGCGCCATCAACCACCGCAAGCGTGCAGTGATTGGCTTCGAGGTCATCTGCAAGGCGGTTGAGAATGCCTCCCGACAGGAGTTGAGCAGAATTGACCTGTCGTACATGTTCGGGGCGAAGGAAAGCCAGTTCGCAGCCCAAAGCCTCAATCAGACCAGCAGTCTCTTCCAGCCGGTCTGCAGACGGCCTGTTTGCTGGAGTGAACCAGGGAATGATCGCGCCGGCAATTTCCGGTGCGGGGAGCCGATCAATCAGCTTGTCGCCCAACAGGCTTTATTCCTTCTCCATCTCTTCGTCGAAGAGTTGTACCGGTGCGCTCGGTGCAATCGTGGAGATGGCATGCTTGTAGACAAGCTGCGGCGGACGACCATCGCCCCGCAGCAACACACAGAAGTTGTCAAACCAAGTGACCACGCCCTGCAGCTTCACACCATTCACAAGGAAGACTGTCAGTGGCGTACGCGATTTGCGGACGGCATTGAGGAAGGCCTCCTGGAGGTTCTGTTTCTTATCAGCCGACATAGCAGGTTAGTCCTGTTGTTCTTGTTATGATCGCGGGCTAACTGGATTGAGGGGCTTTCGCAAGGGCCAACCCCATCTACCCCCGCCAGAAACTGACAGAAATCGCAGGAATGATCGCCAGAATCTCCAATCTGCCCAGCAGCATTGAGAAAATGGCTAAAATTGAGGCGGCCTGGTCCAGCTGAGCGACGTGTCCAACGACAAGACCTCCAGAATTGGTCAGGCAGCCAATCGCGAGGCGGATCGAGGACTCCAACGGCAAACCTGTGAACGTGAATCCTACCATCACCAGAAACACAGACAGAATATAAGCAATCAGGTAGACCCAGACGCCGATCACGCTTCGCTCATCCATTTCCCGGTCACGAAACTGGAAGCCCAGTACAGAGCGTCGATATCCCAATTGCCGGAATTCCACGCCTGCCCGGCGTGAAAGCACAATCAATCGGGCGATCTTGACTCCACCTGCGGCAGAAAGCGCCGAGCCGCCGATCAGCGCTGGTAGCACGAAAACCGGCAGTGGAACTTTGTCCCAGGTATCCGCGCTGCCCAATGGCAGGCCTGACGTGGCAAGCGCCGAAATCGACCAACCCAGCGACTCCAGGAAGCGTAGACCTGAAGCAATTGCCATCACCGTAAATATGCACACGAGCAAAGCAAATACTCGAGTTTCCGGGTCTGTAACCGCCTGCAACACGCGGCGTTCCCTAAGCGGAAGCGCGACCGCCAGGCCGAGCGCTCCGCCCATCAGGCCAATTGCCAGAATAACGTCAGCTACCGGTCCGGCATTCGCCCGACCGTACGGCGCGGGATCGACCAATCCGGTCGTCCAGACGCTCACCGCGTCAGACAAGGCGCGCCCGGCGGATACGCCCGCCAACTCCAGCGCCAGAACCGTGACCGTAATCGATACCACCATGATGAGGACCACCGATCGCGCGACTTTCGGCACCGCATCAAAGAAACTTGTTTCCGGCATCACAAACAGCACGCTGCGGTGAATGCCGGGTCCGCCGAGATTCAACGCCGCAAGCACGCTTGCCGCCATGATGATGGAAGCTGCCCCGCCAAGCAGGTGTAATGTTCCGCGCCAAACGATCAGGCTTGCGGGCCAGCGATTGCCTTCTACGGCGATGACAGACTGACCTGTCGTTGTCAGGCAGGCTGTGGCCTCATGGATTGCCTGGAGCAATGATGCGTTCTGAACCCCAACCACGAATGGCAGGCAGGCGGCGACAGGTGCCAGGAACCACCACAGAAGCGCCAGACCAAGCGCATCCGATGGCCGGGATTTCTGGCTGGGCTGGGGCGTCAGGAAAAGGATACTGGTACTGATGACGCTGATGCCCAGCACCATGGCGAGAAATGCAAAAACCTGCTCATTCTCTCCGTAAGCCAGCGCGGTCAGGATTGCCGGCACGCTGGAGCCGGCGAGGATCAGCATCACGAAGGCCAGGATGCGGACGACAGATGCGTAATTCATCTGCCTAGAAGAAGTCCGGACTAACGCGGAAGAATTTCTCCACTTTCCGGACCATCTCATCCTCATAGAACACGATCAGGCGGTCTTCCGTTCGCACCACAGTTTCTGGGCCGGCGATAATGACATTATCTCCGCGTACAATGGCAGCCGCGGTCACACCATCCGGCAGGTCGTCATATCCCGTCGGCTTTCCAATCAGTGATGACGACTCAAGCGTCACCCCCTCCGCCACTTCCGCTTGCCCGTCTTCCAGCGATTGCAGGCCGAGAATGCGGCCACGCCTCATGCGCAGGAGAATCTGCGAGACAGTCAGGGCACGAGGATCCAGTACGGCATCCACGCGCATGTCTCGCGCAAGGCCAGCCAGTTCCGTCGCATTGACCAGGGCCAACGTCCGTTTGGCCCCGGCGCGTTTCGCAAGATTGGAAATCAACAGGTTCGTTTTGTCATCATTGGTGATTGCAACGACGAAATCCGCTTTTGAAGCTCCAGCCTCAGTCAGGATATCTGGATTGAGCCCGTCACCCTGGATAACGATCGACCGCTTTACGCCGGCAACAGCGATGTTCGCACGCTCCGGATCATTTTCGATTAGGCGGATACGCTTATTGCTTTCACGCTCCAGCGTCTGGGCGACATACAGGCCGACATTCCCGCCACCGACAATCACGATGTGATCTGAGCGCTCGACATTCCGGTTAAAGATCGAGGTCAGGCGCTCAGCGTGAGAATCCAGGACAGCGATATAGGCGCGGTCACCTGGCTTCAGAACATCGCTGCCTTTCGGTGCACGAACGGTATCTCCAGACCCGATGCCAATTATACGAGCGGACAGGTCCGGGAACAGCCCACGGATCTGATCGACTGCCGTATCCAACAAGGGGTTGTTGTCAGTGATTTCCAGGCCCAACAGACGAACTTTCCCACGGCCGAACGTGGCTGACATGATGGCCCCCGGCGTCCGTAGACGCTGCAGAATCGCCTCACCAACCTCGACTTCAGGCGAGATCACCATGTCGATCGGCAGGCCTTCACGGGAGAAGATATTCTTCCAGGCCGGATCGATGTACGACTGGTCCCGCACGCGAGCAATCTTGAACGGCACCGAGAACAGCGTGTGGGCAATCTGGCAGATCACCATGTTGATCTCGTCGAAGTGCGTGACCGCGATGATCATTTCGCAATCTGCTGCACCAGCTCGCTTCAACACATCCGGATGCGCCGCATGTCCGGTATAGCCGCGCACGTCGAGGTCCGTCGAAACCTGGTCTACCAGCTCCGGATCTTCATCAATGATGGTGATATCGTGCTTTTCGCGCGCAAGACGCCGCGCGATGCCATGTCCGACACGGCCAGCCCCGCAGATAAGAACGCGCATTCCTCAGCCTTCCGCCGACATCAGCTTTCTTGCCGACTCGCCCCGGACGCTACGCCCAAAGCCTTTAATTTTCTATGGAGTGCAGAACGCTCCATTCCAATGAATTCAGCAGTCCGTGAAATGTTTCCGTTAAATCGCGTGATCTGCAGTGCCAGGTATTCACGCTCGAACTGCTCCCGCGCGTCGCGTAACGAAAGACCAACAAGATCAGCGGATCCTGCTTTCGCCGTCTGAACATTAGTGCCCGCATCACGTGGCAATTCATCAACACTTACTGGCCGGCTTGAATCGGATGGTGACAGAATCAGAATCCGTTCCACCACGTTGCGCAGCTGCCGAATGTTCCCTGGCCAATCCATTGATTGCAGCACTGCCATCGCTTCCTGCGAGAATGTCCGCGGAGTGAGGCCGGATGAATCAGCAATACGCTCGATGAAATAATTCACGAGGTCAGCAATGTCGTCGCGGCGTTCGGCCAGCGACGGCACCCGCAGCGGCACGACATTCAGGCGGTAGTAGAGGTCTTCACGGAAGCGCGCTTCTTCAATTTCCTTTTTCAGGTCCTTTGTGGTCGCGGACATGACGCGCACATCCACGTTAACATCCGACCGCCCTCCAACTCGCTGGAAGCGCTGCTCAGTCAAGACCCGTAGGATCTTGCTTTGCGTACCCGGCGGCATGTCAGCAACCTCGTCGAGCAACAGGGTTCCGAGGTGTGCCTTCTCGAAGAGCCCAATACGGGTAGTCCGCCCCTGCGCATCCTCTTCCCCAAAGAGAGCAATCTCCATCTGGTCCGGTGCGATTGTGGCCGCGTTGACCACGATGAAAGGTCCGTTCGCGCGAAGCGAATGGCGATGAATGAGCCTTGCCGCCAGCTCCTTGCCCACACCTGCAGGTCCCGTAATCATGACGCGGGAATTTGTCGGGGCGACTTTCTCAATTGAGGTGCGAAGATTTGCAGCCGCATGACTGTGCCCAATCCAGCGCTCATCATCCCCAGCGCGGTTCCGGAGAGCGGCATTCTCATACTTGAGCGCCGCCGACTCAATGGCCCGGTCGATGAGGTGCAGCAAACGGTCTGTTTTGAAAGGCTTCTCAATGAAGTCATAAGCGCCCCGCCGGATGGCGGCGACAGCCGTCTCGATATTTCCATGCCCACTGATGACAATCACCGGCAAAAGCGGGTCGATGGATTTCAGGTATTTCAGGAGGGAAAGCCCATCCATTCCACTTCCCTGCAACCAGACGTCCAGCACAACGAGGCGGGGGGTCCGTGTACGAACCTCCTCAAGCGCCGCCTCTGCCGTTGCGGCAGTGCGAACAGAATAACCTTCGTCTCCCAGAACTCCGGCAATCAGCTCACGGATGTCGGGTTCATCATCAACAACCAGAATATCTAACGCCATCGTGTTGGCTCCTCTACGCGGACAATCTGTGGAGAGTGTGGATTGACGCCAGCCGCATCTCCATTGGCTGGTTGTATTTGTTCAGTGGCCAAGTCATGCGGCGGCAGCCAGATACGCACTCTGGCGCCGCGCAGGCCGTCCAAGCGGTTCTGCAACGAAATCGAGCCACCATGATCCGCAATAATTCGGTTCACAATCGCGAGCCCCAAGCCAGTGCCCTTTTCCCGAGTCGTTACATAGGGTTCGAGAAGACGTTCGCGCACGTCTTCCGGAAACCCTGGACCATTATCTTCAATGGTGATTTCCAATCCGCGATCGTCTCCGCTCAGCGCAATTCGTATCTGGCCCTGTACGTCCATTTCTTCCGGCATGCCTTCAATTGCTTCAGCAGCATTTTTCAGGAGATTGCCGATGGCCTGGCCAATCAACCGCTCATCCCCTGAATAGGTTGCTTCAGCCGCAGAGCTTTCAAATTCAAAATCTATGTCCGGATTGACCACGCTTCTTGAAAAGCTTGCCTCTTGCAGCAGATCTTTCATATCGAATGGCGCAACGCTCGGCTTCGGCATTCGGGCAAAGCTGGAAAACTCCTCAACCATTCGGCCGATATCACCCACTTGGCGTAGGATCGTATCGATGCATTTTTCAAATACACCGTCATGGTCGTCTATCTTGCTTGCATAGCGTCGGCGCAAACGCTCCGTCGATAGCATGATCGGTGTCAGCGGATTACGAATTTCATGCGCGATACGCCGGGCAACGTCGCGCCACGCCATCTGGCGCTGAGCGTTGATCAGGCGGGTTGTATCATCGAACGTCAGCACGCATCCGCCTGCCGGATCTGGCGCTGTCTTCAAACGGATGTGACGGGTCGATCCGTTCCGGCTAATCTCAATAGAGGCGTCGACCGGCGAATTCCGTTCAAGTGTGTCACGCACATATCGTTCGAATTCAGGCGCAACGATCTCCAGTGCTTCGCCAGACTGAACTTCCTCAATTCCAAGGAGATCACCTGCAGACCGGTTCGCGAGCGTTACGGTCATGTCCGCATCCATACGGATCACGCCGGCGCTGACTTCGGCCAAAAGTGTTTCCACGAAACGGCGGCGATCTTCCTCATCCTCGCGGGCGCGAATAAGAGCGTTTCGCTGTTCTGACAATTGCTCTGTCATCGCATTGAATGACTGGCTGAGCGTGTAGACTTCGTCTTTCGGGCCACTCACCGGGACTCGGACGGTAAGATCGCCGTCACGTACCGTATGCGCTGCTGTCGCCAGGCGTCCGATAGGACCTGTCACTCGACCGGCGGCCTCAAGCCCGAGCCGGCCTGCCAGCAACAGGATCAGCGCGGTGATTTGCGCGTACCCGATTGCGAAGATGGTTTGAAGACGGCCGCTACGCTGCTTGGCGTTCTTGTATTGCGCCAGTTGCTCCTTGGCATCGCCCAACATCGTGAACAGGTTTCGGTCGAAAGGTTTCGCAGCATAGACGTACCCATCTACTGGTTCCGAAATCCTGATCAGAGCGGTGCCAATACCTTGCGGTTCGTAGAGCGTTGTTACCACTTCGCCCTTGCGGGCTTCTTCAAAGGCATCGGGTGGCGGACGCAAACGCACCGGTGTACCCGCATTCTCCTCGGCGATAATTTCCTGGCCATCTGCGCTAACAATCGAGATCGTCACGAATTCACGATACGCCAGCGTCTGCCTGAGGCCTTCCGACAGTGCTGCCGATGCGTTCGCCGCGAAATCATCCCCCTCAATCGCCTGCCCACCGTTCTCAGCCGCCATTTGCGCTTTGACGTCCCGGGCGAAGTTTTCCACATCCAGAGCAGCCAGCCGCACGTCCACATCGAATGAGGTTTCGAAATTGTCGACATAGTCCTGGAAAATCTGCTTGTTCTTTTCCATGACGGCTTCGGCGGTATCGCCGAACCAATTGTCGAGACCACGAGTAACGACTGCGCCCAAAAAGATGCCAACAACCATTGAAGGCACAAGGGCGGAGAAGCCGAACAGCATAACGAAACGCTGAGCCAGCCGCCCTTCTCCTGCCTCGCGCGATCGGCTCCGAATTGCCAGAAATTCTCGGATGACGATCACTGCCAGCGCAAAGATCAGGACCAGGTTCAGCGCGAGCAGCCACGGCGTCGATCCAGCTGTCGGATTATCCGGGTTTACACCCGCAATCGTGATGAAGGTCGCAAACACAGCAACCAGCGCCGCAATGATGAAGAGCCCTTCGAAAAGGGCCCAACTCGCTTTGGGTGCATGCTGGCTTAGTGGGTTCGACAATCTACCGGCTCTATACAGGCCCCCCGGCCCGTTGCTCCAAGATCACACAATCGTGCCTATACGGCAACAGTGATGCACTAGAGCCACAGTTCTGGCAATCGTCAATCACTCTTCTGCAATGCCGAGTGCGTTAATCTTCGCCCGCAGAGTGTTACGATTCATACCAAGAAGCTGCGCCGCTTTTACCTTATTACCCGCCGTCACGGAGAGGGCCAAACGGATGAGCGGCCGCTCAACCTGGTCAATAACCCGTGAGTAAACAGTGCTTTCCTCGTCTTCCCGGCTGGAAATCAGGTCACCCATAATGTGACGGTGCAACAGGGTCTCGATATCTTTCTCGAAGCCACCGCTAGCGCCCTTCTGTTCGCTGGCGCCCGCCCGTAGTTCACGCTCCACATCTCTAAGTGTTATTGTATCATCCGGGCTCAGCACGGCGAGACGCAGCACGAGATTCTCAAGCTCGCGCACATTCCCCGGCCAGTCATAGGCCATGATGAGATCGATGGCTGATTTGTCGAAATTCTTGGCCGACAGGCCCTGACGCTGGGCTCGGATGAGGAACGCCCTGGCAAGCTCCGGAATGTCTTCCTTCCGCAGCCGCAATGGCGGCATGGCCAGACGCACAACGTTCAAGCGGTAATAGAGATCTTCGCGGAACGTGCCCTCCTCTACCATTCGACCGAGATTGCGCCGGGTGGACGCGATCAGGCGCGCACCATTTGCGTCCCGTAGGAATTTCACGAGCTGGGTCTGAGCTTCGGCTGGCAAATCGCCAATCTCATCGAGGTAAAGTGTGCCGCCCTTCTGATGGACGGCGCCGGGTTCGCCATTCGCCCCGAACAACTGACGATTGATTTCCGCCGCCGGCAGCGCCGCCAGGTCCAGCGCAACGAACTTCCCATCTTTCGCCGATCCGAGTTGGTGGATTGCGCGCGCCGCAAGTTCCTTGCCCGTGCCGCTCTCCCCTTCAATCAGGACGGTCAGGTCCGTATTCATCACCTTTGCGATGATGCGGTAGACTTCCTGCATCGCGTCGGAGCGCCCGATCAGTGGCAAACCAGCATCACTGATGGCCTTCTGCGACTCCGGATTAATCGAACGTGCCGAAGTCTTCGGCGGCGCTTTCAGCGCGCGTTGAACCAGGCTGGTCAGCGCATCAATATCAAATGGCTTTGGGAGGTAATCAAACGCCCCTTGCTGCGCTGCGTTCGCCGCGGTCAGAATGGTGTTCTGACCACTCATGACAATAAAGGGCAGTTCAGGACGCGATAGGCGCATTGACGGCAGCAGATCGAAGATCGACGCGTCCCCAAGATACACGTCGGTGACCACTACATCACCCTCACCATTCCGCACCCAGCGCTCAAGCGCCTCCGGCGAACTGGTTGCACGGACCTCATAACCAGCTGCCACAAGCGTCTGGTTCACGATCAGCCTGATGCTGGCATCGTCCTCTGCAAGAAGAACGGTTTTATCAGCCATTAAGGCCTCCTGTACGAATTGGCAGAAGAACAGTGAAACGGGTCGTGCCCGGCTCACTGTCCACCCGGATCTGGCCGCCATGGGCCGTGATGACTTCTTTGACGATGGATAGTCCCAGCCCGCGTGCACCCGACTTTGAGCTCTGGAAAACATCGAAAATACGCGACAGCTTCTCACGTGGAATACCGCGGCCATTGTCCTCGATCGTCACGAGCATGGCGCGCTGGAGACCCACACCGAACCGCGAGCGCTTGAAAGCCAGCCCTGTCGCGTAGGCCGTACGGATCGTAACTTGTCCGCCTCCCCTGCCTTCCTGCGCTGCTTCGGCGGCATTGCGGATGATATTCTGGAAAGCCTGCTGCAGGTGATCCTCGTCTCCCAGAAGCTCCGGCAACGAAGGATCGAAATCGCGCTTGATGTCGACCTTTTCGCCAATGGCGACACGCTCGGACGCGACAACACGATCCAGAAGCGCGTGGATATTGAATTCCTTCATGCGTGGTGCAGAAAACAATTCGAAAGCCGACAAGCGATTGACCAGACGTTCGATCCGGCGCGCTTCATCGCGGATAATTTCCAGAAGTTCTGCCTGGCCCTCAACACCCTGCCGTTCCAGCAATTGCGCAGCACCGATGATGCCGCCGAGCGGGTTTTTCACTTCATGGCCCAGAATTCTACCGAAACCGGCAACACCTGCCGAAGACTCATTCCCCTCGCGGACAGCTGTTTCAACAAGCGCAATGACGAAACCTTCGTCACCGGTTGTCCGCACCCAGACATCACAGACCAAACGGGACGTAATCGTGGGTCCGGTCACGGGCGTGCCTGGAGAGGCAATGTCACCCACCTGGCGCTGAGCCCGGTCCAGCAACTCCCAGATCAGGGAGTCATGATAGATCAGCTCACTGAGGGGTTTCCCCGTAAGGGCTCTGCGGGAAAGCTGGAACAGCGTTTCCGCTTCGGGATTTCCATCCACAATTCGTCGCCGATCATCGATGACGAGCAAGGCAATAGGGGAAAGATCTGCTAGGGAACGTGCGTCCAGCAATGTGTCCACCGGCATGTCAGACGGCCTCCACGAGGTCGGGTTGCAAATATACTTGCCGCAGAGCGGCGATGAGGTCCTGCCAATCGGAAATTTGACAGAGTTTGGAACGCAGGCTGCGGCGGTCAGCCGGAGCGATGCGCAGGTCGAGAGCATCAATGGCCGCAGAGATATGCTTGCGAACCGTCAACACCCCCAATTTCGGACCATAGAGCGAGACTGAATCCTCAATCTGCTCACACAGGGACGAAAGCTTTTCGGCGCGCGTTGGCGCATTCCAGTCGGACCGGCTCAGCGCGGCGGCAATCTCACCAATCCGCCAGGGCTCACCCATTGCGGCGCGCCCCACCATGACTCCATGCGCCCCAGAAAGCTCCAACGCCTTTGTCGCGTCAGCGACTGAACCGATGTCTCCGTTGACGATGACAGGGAGCCTGACCGCATCCACAGTATCCCGCACAGCAGCCCAATCGGCTTCGCCTTTATAGAATTGGCACCGCGTTCGGCCGTGCACTGTCAGCATCCGGATACCCTTGGATTCCGCAATTGAACCCAATTCCGGTGCGTTCAGCATGGCATCATCCCAGCCCAAACGCATTTTCAGGGTTACAGGCCGACCGTTAGCCCCTTCGATGGCGGCATCCATGATTTCGCTGGCCAATGGCACGTCACGCATCAGAGCCGAACCAGACTGACCGCCGGTCACCTGACGAGAAGGGCAGCCCATATTGATATCGATAACATCAACGCCGCTCTCGGCGAGTAACTCCGCCCCGCGGTGCATGTCTTCAGGTCGACGGGCTGCCAATTGGACAATCCAGTACCCACCCCCTTCATGACGGCACGTACGACGCACAACATCTGGACGTTGCGTTGCCAGCATTTCCCCGGCAACCATCTCGGAAACCACCGCTGGCGCACCAAAATATACGGCTTGCCGCCGCATAGGGGCGTCAGTTGCGCCTGACATCGGCGCCAACCAGACCTTGGGTGCCTCGAAACTAACCATTTTTTCATTCTTGCACCTTTTTGAGACTTCGCAAGTGCACAAAACATAAGCAGCAACTCGAAGCTGCAGAAGCTGAAACAGCATGGCATAGATACAACAGGTGCCTTAGAAGGCGCTCATGACCGGATTCTCTGCAATCATCGTCGCCGGGGGCAAAGGAGCCCGCACGGGCCTTGAGCGCCCGAAGCAATGGGAAATGCTGCTCGGAAAGCGTGTGATCGACTGGTCGGTCGATACGTTTTTGTCTCATCCGGACCTGTTGGAACTGGTTGTTGTCGTAGACGACCTGACTGTCGCGACCAGCTTTCCGTCTAAGACTAAAGTCGTATGTGGCGGAGACACCCGAACCGCCTCTGTTCGCGCTGGAATTGCGGTGATCACGGCGGCAGATGGCGAAGCTGTCCTTATTCATGATGCAGCCCGGCCGGGTCTGAGTCTCTCAATGATCAGCAAGCTTGTTTCGGCGCTCACAGAGCATGACGCTGCGGCACCCGCACTGCCTGTCTCAGATGCATTGAAGTCCCAGACTTCGGGCCATTTCTCGACCGTACCGCGCGATGGCCTTTATAGGGTACAAACGCCGCAGGCCTTCCGACTCGCAACCATTCGCGACGCGCTTCAGGCGGCCGGATCGTTCGTTGATGATCTCGAAGCCGTTGAGGCAGCGGGCGCCCGTGTCACGCTGGTGCCTGGCGACGCACGGCTTCACAAGATTACATACCCAGAGGATTTCGACCTGGTGGCCAGAATGCTCTCTCCTATCCAATCCGTTCCACGCGTCGGCAAAGGCTTTGACGTGCACGCTTTCGAGCCGGGCGACCATGTAACCCTCTGCGGCGTGAAGATCCCCCACTCGGCTAAACTGAAGGGGCACTCGGATGCGGATGCAGCCTGGCATGCGCTGACCGACGCCATCCTTGGCGCTGTCGCGCTGGGCGATATCGGCGACCACTTCCCGCCATCAGACCCGCAATGGAAGGACGCCGATAGCGGCCTGTTTCTGAAACACGCACAGGTGCTGGCCGAGAAAGCCGGCTATAAACTTGCCAGCTGCGACATCACCGTGATCTGCGAAGCGCCGAAGGTGAAGCCACACCGGGAAGCCATGCGGGTTCGCACAGCCGAACTGCTCGGCCTGCCTCTGGAAAACATCAGCATCAAGGCGACCACGACCGAGGGGCTTGGCTTTACCGGCCGCAAGGAAGGCATCGCGGCAGAAGCTGTGGCAGTGCTCTCGCCCAAGGCCTGACGCCGCGTCCCCTCTTGCAAATCGCCCCGCGCGTGCTCCCCTCTGCAAAAAAGGAGGATGCACATGACCGGTGGATTGAAGGTCGAACATGACGGCCACGTTACAATTCTCACGCTCGACAGGCCGGAGGCGATGAATGCGCTCGACTATCCAACCTACATGGCCCTGGAAGATGCCGTTCGTGGCGCGGATGCGCGCGCCATCGTAATCACGGGCGCCGGGGACCGCGCCTTCTGTTCCGGTGATGACGTCAAGCAGATCCTTTCCAAAGGCGCCCCAACCACGCCCGAGATGGCGGAGCGCGCGAAAAAGACCGGTGGGCTCACCCCGGCTGCAGATGCCCTGCTTCACACAGATATTCCTGTCATCGCCGCTGTAAACGGTTTCGCCCTAGGCTGGGGCGCGGAACTCACCATCATGGCAGATATTCGCGTCTTTTCGGAAAAGGCCCGGTTCGGCGAAATCTTCGTCACGCGCGGGCTGACCTGTGACGCGCCGGGTTTCGGCCGGTTGGTCCAAATCGTGGGACGGGAGCAAGCCTGCGAACTCCTCTTCACAGGTGACATCATCGATGCTGCCTCTGCCAAAGAGATCGGCCTCACGTCTCGGGTCGTGCCGCACGACGATCTGATGCCCACCGCCCTCGCGCTCGCCCACAAGATTGCCGCTAATCCACCGCTGGCGGTTCAGGCAATCAAGAAAGGCCTTCGAGAAACCGTTGACCCGCCATGGCGCGAAGTCGGCAAGATGGCGATTACCGAGATCCGCCGTCTGATGCAGACCGCAGATGCCAAGGAAAGCGCAGCCGCCTTCATCCAAAAGCGCAAACCTGTCTTCACCGGCAAGTGATGTAGGCATAACGTGACCAACATGTTTCCAGATCGACTCCGTAATCTTGCCATGCTGATCCTAGACGACGCCGAACAGGCCCGTTTGAAGATCTGCACGGCGGAAAGCTGCACTGGCGGCCTCGTCGCTGCGTTGCTTACCGACATTCCAGGCTCGTCGACCGTGTTCGACCGTGGCTTCGTCACCTATTCGAACCGCGCGAAGGAAGAGATGCTCGGCGTGCCGGGCGATGTGCTGGCGGACTACGGCGCCGTATCAGAGCCGGTTGCCCGGATGATGGCCGAGGGTGCGCTGGAAGCCAGCCGCGCGAACATTGCGGTCGCGATTACGGGGGTCGCGGGCCCAGGAGGCGGCACACGCATGAAACCGGTCGGAACAGTTCATGTGGCTTGCGCCCGCGAGAACCGGGCGGTGGTGCATGAGATGCTTCAGGTCGGCGAAATAGGCCGGACAGAAGTGCGTATGGCCGCCGTGGAATGCGCGCTGAAACTGATCCAACACCAGATGAGCTAGGCGCCAGTCAGCGGTGAAGATGGCGCAGCAAACCGCCGGCGCCCCTCGTCCAGAAAGGCATCGAGAATCTTTGTAACTGCCAGGTCATGATTGGCTGCGGCCAACATGCCGATGAACGGGTTCTTGAAGTCATAGTCGATGTCGAGACGGACATCCGTCCCCCGGTCCTGCGGGGTGATCTTCCACTCGGCCCGCAGTCGGCGGAACGGCCCTTTTACTAGAGATGCAATCACGCTGCCTGCTGTCGGGTCTTTCGTGACCCGGGTCGAAAACCGCTCCGTGAAGCCCTTGAAGCCGATTACTGCTTCACCAAGGCAGGACGACGCCCTATCGCCCAATACCGACTCCTCCGAGACGCGCATCGCCGTAATCCATTTGATGAAGTCCGGATAACGGCTGATATCCGAGACAAGGTCAAAGCATTGTTCAGGCGTGTAGGGCAGCCGGACCGATTTGGAGAACCGCGCCATGCGCTCAGGCAGACTTGCCGGCGTTCAGCGCCTCACGCGCAGCGCGCAGTCTGGCAAAATCTTCACCTGCATGGTGAGACGACCGAGTCAGCGGCGTCGCAGAGACCATCAAGAAACCTTTGGCGCGCGCAATCTCTTCATAAGACCGAAACTCGTCAGGCGTGACGAAGCGGTCAATTGGTGCGTGTTTTCGGGTTGGCTGCAGGTACTGGCCAATGGTCAGGAAATCGACGCCGGCGGACCGCATGTCGTCCATGACCTGCATGACTTCTTCCTTGGTTTCACCCAGGCCGACCATCAAGCCGGACTTGGTGAACTGGTTCGGATCCCGGTCTTTCACCTTCTGTAGCAGGCGCAGCGAGTGGAAATAGCGGGCGCCCGGCCGGATCGACAGGTACAGACGCGGCACCGTTTCGAGATTGTGGTTGAACACGTCCGGCTTCGCATCGATGACCCGGTTCTCCCAGCCATCCTTGCGCAGGAAGTCCGGCGTCAGGATCTCGATGGTCGTCCCAGGCGACGCGGCGCGGATCGCCTCGATCGTATTGACGAAGTGCATCGCCCCCCCATCGACCAGGTCGTCCCGGTCGACCGACGTGATGACGACGTGCTGCAGCCCCATTTCGGCAACCGCTTCGGCCACGCGACGTGGCTCATCCTCATCCACACCTGCAGGCGGCTTACCGGTGGACACATTGCAGAAACTGCAGGCCCGGGTGCAGACCTCACCTAGAATCATCATCGTGGCGTGCTTCTTGTCCCAGCATTCGCCGATATTCGGGCATCCGGCCTCCTCGCACACGGTGACGAGGCCTTTGGATTTCACGATCTCACGAGTCTCGGAATAGCCTTTTGATCCCGGTGCCTTCACCCGAATCCATTCCGGCTTGCGCTGCACCGGGCTGTCTGGCCGGGATTGCTTCTCCGGGTGCCGCAGGCGGGGCTTTTCGCCCTTGAGATCAATGAGGTTTGCCATCGCCGGAACATGGCCTCAGCCGCGCCTGAACTCAAGTCGGAGACACTGCAATCTGCGCATGCAAACTTGCAATGTTTGCCGAGCTCTGGCTGCTTGGTGTCAAAATGTTACAAACATGTGAGGCGAAAAACGCCCACGAGGGAACCAGAGCCGTTCATGACCACGCTACCGATTCCGGCGCCGCTGCCATATCGCCCTGCACGAACCCGTACAGACCTGTTTGCCGCGCTGATGCGGGCAGCAGGCGAATTTGGCCGCAACAAGACGATCATTTACGACATGGTCGACGGCGAAGAACGGCTGCTCAGCTACAAGGACGTGATTCGGGGCGCTTTCGGACTTGGCTCTGCCCTGGCATCGAAAACCAAATCCGGTGAGTCAGTGGGAATCATGTTGCCAACCGGCGCGGGTGCGGTGATCGGCTTCTATGCACTGTCTGCTTACAATCGCGTTCCGGCGATGCTGAACTTCACAGCCGGTTCCCGCAATCTGAAAGCGGCCATGCGGGCGGCCGAAATGACGAAGATTGTCACCGCACGCAAATTCATCGAAATCGCTGGCCTTGAAGCCCTGGTGAAAGACCTCTCCCGTGTGGCCGAGATCATTTATCTCGAAGACGTCCGCGAGAACCTGTCCCTGAAAGACAAGCTCGCAGCCGTGATAGGTCCGCTGGCGCCGGGCCTGATCCGTCGCAAGGCGCGCTACAAGAGTCCAGGCGTGGTGCTTTTTACCTCTGGTACTGAAGGCGAACCAAAGGGCGTTGTTCTGAGCCATGAGAACGTCATGGCAAATGTCGAACAGGTGCGCGCCCATATCGGCCTTGATGTGAATACGGACAAGCTGTTCAACCCGCTGCCCACCTTCCACTGTTTTGGCCTGACCGTCGGCGCCATCCTGCCGCTGATCGCGGGCATCCCGGTGATCTTTCACCCCTCTCCCTTGCAGCCACGCGAAATCGTCAAGCGCATCCGTGAGACGGGCTCCACGATCCTGCTGGCAACGGACACCTTCATTTCCCAATATGCGCGCGTTGGCGCCGATGGGGACATGAGCTCGATCCGCCTCGCGGTCTGCGGTGCGGAACGTGTGAAGGACGAAACGCGGGCGCTGGTTCGCCGCAAATTCGAAATCGAAATCCTGGAAGGCTATGGCGCCACCGAAGCCTCGCCGGTCGTGGCCGCCAACCAGTGGGAACGCAACAAGCCCGGCACGGTCGGCGTGCTGATGGCAGACATGGAACATCGCCTCCTGCCGGTGGATGGCATTCCGGAAGGCGGCCGACTGCATATCAAGGGTCCCAACATCATGATGGGCTATTTGCGCCCGTCGGCACCCGGTGTACTCGAAGCGCCAGATGACGGCTGGCATGACACTGGTGACGTGGTCGCCATCGACGACGAGGGCTTCATCCGTATCATGGGCCGTGTGAAACGCTTCGCGAAGATTGGCGGTGAAATGGTGTCACTGGCGGTCGTCGAGAATTGTGCAAGCGCGATCTGGCCGGACAATCTACACGCAGCGGTCGCCATGCCGGATCCGCGCAAGGGCGAGCAGATTATCCTGCTAAGCGACAGTCCGGACTGTAACCGCGAAGAGATCCTTGCGTGGGCGCAAAGCCATGGCGTGCCGGAAATCTCTGTGCCCCGCCGGGTCTATCATGTGGATGAAATCCCGGTGCTCGGCACAGGGAAGATCGATTACGGGACCGTGCAGAAGAAGGCTGTGGATCTGGCCGAAGCCTGAGCCGCGTCAGGCGTTCGTCGCCCGGCGCACAGGCATGTGCTTCTTGCCCCAATCCTTCAGGGTCAGAAGGGCCGGAGCGAGTTCCTGCCCCTTTTCCGTCAGCACATAGTCATAGCGTTTGGGGCCTGCGGAGTATTGTCGGCGTTCCAGAATGCCTGCCTCAACCAGGCGCTTCAGGCGTTCGGCGAGGATGTGCCGCGTCATGCCGCTCGACTCGATGAACTGCTCGAACCGGGACAGGCCCAGGAAACAATCCCTGAGGATCAGAAGCGTCCACCGGTCCCCCACGACTGATAGCGTTCGCGCGACCGGGCACCAATTATCCGAGAGTTCTGTCCATTTCATACTTGCAAGCCTAACCTGATTTGCCTTAGTTCCAAAATGAAACTTATGGAGACCCGAATGGCCAAGGCACTTGAGTTCTATTTCGACTATATCAGCCCGTATTCCCACATTGCCAATGCAGCAGTGAAGCAGCTGAAAAAGCACAACGATACACCTGTCGAAATCAAGCCCATGTTCCTGGGTGCCATCATGCAGGGCACCGGCAATCGCCCGCCGGGCATGGTGCCCGCCAAGAACACCTACATGTTGGCCGACCTGCAGCGCTGCGCAACGCGCTACGGTATCACCATACGCATGAACCCATACTTCCCGCTGGTCAGCACGCGCGACTTACTTCGTGCCACGATTGGCCTGGCCGACGACCCGCAGGAGCAGCAACGCTTTATCGATGCCTGTTTCAGCCACATGTGGGAAACGCCCGAGGCCCTCAAACCGGACGACGATGCATCGGTGAAAGCCATGTGCGACGCGGAAGGCTTCGACTTCGATGAGATCAAACGCCTTGCCGCTGATGAGGCCAACAAGGCGGTCATGAAAGAGAACACAGACAGCGCTCTTGCGCGCGGTGCGTTCGGGTCGCCCACTTTCTTCGTGGGCGACGAAATGTTTTTCGGGCATGACCGGCTGGACTATGCCCTCGCGGCCGTGACGGCCTAAGCGAAAATACCGGCGGCTTCTGCAAGCACCTTGTAGGAGACCGCCGGACGCGGCCCGAAATGGCTGATCACTTCCGCGGCGGCGATATGCCCAAGGCGCGCACAGATCGCTAGCGGAAGGCCGCGTGACATGCCGAACAGGAAGCCAGCGGCGTATTGGTCACCTGCCCCGGTCGTATCGACTACTTCCTTCACAGGCACAGCTTCGACCACGATGGGCTCTCCGTCGCCGATGACAACGGATCCCTTTTCGCTGCGCGTCACAGCGGCCACAGCGGTGTCCGCTTGCAGCGATGCCATCGCCGCATCGAAGTCTTCCGTCTCGTAGAGCGCGAGCAGCTCCTCCTCATTGGCGAAGAGGATGTCTACATTATTGCGGACGAGCTGCAGGAAGCTCGGCCGGTGGCGGTCGACACAGAAGCGATCCGACAGGGTCAGCGCCACTTTGCGGCCCGCGGCCTTTGCAGTCTCTGCGGCAAAGATAAAAGCTTCCTTGGCTTCGTCCTTGTCGAACAGATATCCCTCAAGATAGAGGATGCCGCCTGCTTTCACGACGTCCGCATCCACATCTTCCTTGGAGAACAGGACGGATGCGCCGAGGAAAGTATTCATCGAGCGGTGGCCGTCTTCCGTCACGAAGATGATGCTGCGGGCTGTGGCCGGACCTGCTGTCAGCGGCGTGGTCGGGAACGGTACGCCGCCAGCTTCCATCTCACGCTTGAACTGCGCGCCGAGCTCGTCGTCCGCCACCTTGCCGATATACGCCGCAGAAGCGCCAAAGCTGGCAAGCCCCGCAATCGTGTTCGCGCCGCTGCCGCCGGATGTGTAAAGCGGCTCCTTGGCGACCCTGGTCAGTTCGTGCGCGCGCGGTTCCTCGATCAGGTTCATCGCATTCTTGTGGATGCCCCATTCGGCCAGGAAGGCATCATCCGCACGGGACAAGACGTCCACGATCGCATTGCCGAGGCCCACAACATCGAAACGCACGTCCGCCATCCGGAATCTCCTGCTGAAAACGGGGCCATTGCCAGAGGCAGGCGCTGGACGCAACCGGCAGGCGTGCTAAAGGCCCGGCCATGAAAATCGCCTACATCGCCTCCCAGGTCACTCTTCCCGGCACTCCGAACCGCCGGGATGATGCGTTTGAGCATGACTACATGATGGACGCCCTGCGCCCCGCATTCGCGGCCCGCGGCCTGACAATTGAGGACGTCTCCTGGGATGATCCAGATGCCGACTGGGGCAGCTATGGTGCTGCTATCATCGGCACGACCTGGGACTATTGGGACCGGCAGGACGAGTTTCTCGCCGCGCTCGCAAGGATCGAGGCGGCGACGCCCCTCTACAACCCGGTCGACCTTGTTCGCTGGAACATTCACAAGACCTATCTACGCGACCTGGAAGCCCGCGGCGCGCGGATCATTCCGACCCTCTGGCTGGACAAGGTCGATGCTAAAAGCGCAGCAGCCGCTTTTGATACACACGGCTCCGACGATCTCGTCTTCAAGCGGCAAGTTGGCGCCGGTGCAGACGGTCAGTATCGCCTGAAGCGGGGTGACGTGGTTCCGGACATGCTCCACCCTATGATGGTGCAGCCCTTCCTGCCTTCCATCCAGAGTGAGGGCGAGTACAGTTTCATCTTCATCGGCGGCGATTTCTGCCACGCGCTGGTGAAACGCGCCGTACAGGGCGACTATCGCATCCAGTCAAAATATGGCGGCAAGGAAACGCCGGTCGATCCGTCAACGGATGACCTTTCCGATGCATCAGCCATCATCACCATGCTGGATGAAGCGCCGCTCTATGCAAGAGTCGACATGGTGCGCGGCGATGACGGCCGGCTGGTCCTCATGGAACTCGAAGCCATCGAGCCTTACCTCTATCCAGTCGAAGGTCCGCGCCTCGGCGACATGATCGCCGAGGCCGTAAGGAAGCGGCTGGAAACCACGCCGGCCTAGTGCTTGCCGAACTTGTAGACGACGCCGATCTTGGTCGCGGTGTCGGTTGTCTCATACCCATCGGGAGGGTTGGTGTCGTACCGCGTATCAAACCCAAATCGGGCCGATAGTGATCCGTTGATCTGCGCCGTCAGCGCGAAGCCATTGGAGATCTGCGTCGACTCCGCCGCATAGAGAACATCGGTATTGTTCGACAGTTCGACCTTGTCGTTGAGTGCCCAGGTGAATTTCGACTTGCCCACGAAACCAACGGACGTTTCGGTTTCTGCTGGAATGATCAGCGGTGCCCCAAGATCATCCACCGTCACAACGCGTTTGACCTCATCTATCTTCACACCGGGGCCGCCCCGCACGACCCAGGTGACAGGATCGAGTCCGAGGAATCGATAACCAAGGCCGCCACCCACAAAGGAACGGCTGTCAAAACCAGTAAACTGGTCAACCTCATAGGAAGCGCGGGCGAACGAGAACACACGGTCGCTGATCGTGTAGTCGATATTGGCGCCGAGGAAGGCACGATTGCGGCTCTCCAAGCCGTCCTGCTCGCCATAATCGACCTGCCCCTGGAACCCGTAATCCCACTTGCCAGTGATATGATCGACATCGAAGGTGAGGCCCACCTCGCGCGTATCGGTGTTGCCGCTGGTCATGCCGGCGCTGAGTGCGCCTTCGCCAGACCAGCCTTCGATCCGCTCGTCATCTGCCTGTGCCGAAAACACAATTCCAGAGAGAGCCGCGCTCATCGCCGCGCAGATAATATACTTCATTGGCACTTCCCTTATTCCTTCGCTCGCTTTTCCTGCTCGGCGTGACGCAAGATTAGCGAAAATGAGGCGAACTGGAGGCCAGCGATTCGCGTGGCTTCTCCACCCCCGAAACATCGCATCCTGTCGTAAATACGCACTTAAAAATAAATCCATCCGACACCTCCGTAGCCGGATGTATGGTGTGCACCAAAAACGCCTTCACGGGCGCCGCAGGCACCTGAGCACCGAAGCCTATTTATTCTTCGATTTCGGCGCTTTTGGCCCCAACGAGGAAACCGTCGCTGGGTCTGGCGTCTTCGGCGCGAACTTGCACCATTCCGCAATAACGCAACGCCAGCATTCCGGCGTCCGAGCCTTGCAAACATACCGCCCGTGCAGGATCAGCCAGTGATGCGCGCCCTTCTTCCACTTCTCGGGGGTTACGCGTTCAAGCACGGCTTCCACCTCATCTGGTGTCTTCCCGGGCGCCAGTCCCGTCCGGTTGGACACGCGGAAAATATGGGTATCAACCGCGATGGTGGGCTCCCCGAACACCTCATTCATCACGACGTTCGCCGTCTTGCGGCCAACGCCTGGCAAGGTGGTCAGCGCTTCTCGAGTGCGCGGCACCTCACCCCCGAAATCATCAAGCAGTTTCTGGCTAAGGGCGATCACATTCTTCGCCTTATTGCGCCAGAGTCCGATCGTCTTGATATGATCGGCGATGCGCTCTTCACCGAGCGCCAGCATCTTTTCCGGCGTGTCCGCAATCTTGAACAGTTTCCGAGTCGCCTTGTTCACTCCGACATCGGTCGCCTGCGCCGACAGCGCGACAGCCACGACAAGGGTAAAAGGATTGGAATACTCCAGCTCGGTCTTCGGGTCCGGCCGGTCATGCGCCAGCGCGGCGAAGATCTTCTCCGTCTTCTCCGGCCCAAGCGTACGGGTTGCCCGCTTTTTTTTAGCGGGTTTCCGGGAAGATTTCTCATGCGGCGATTCTGTCATGCAATTTGTCTGTCAGGCAGCTTCCGGCTGGGCAAGAGCGTGTTAAGTATTGTTCCTGATGCCCGACACAGATGAAATCATTTATTTTGACGCGCTTTTAACGCCGAACCGCTCCCTCTCTGAGCGGGGATTTGCCGTCGTCATGAGCATTGTTGGCGTGGTCAGCTTCCTGACAGGCATGGCTTTCCTGTCCATGGGTGCGGTTCCAGTGATCGGCTTTTTCGGTCTGGATGCCCTCGCGATCTGGCTCGCCTTCCGCTGGTCATTCCGGAAACAGCGCGAGGAAACCCGGATCCGCATTACCTCCAGTACGCTGGATATGATGCACCGCAAAGCCAATGGCACCGAAAAACGCGTCAGCGTCCCCGCCGGATTTGCCCGGGTTGAGCTTGATGAACCGCTCCAGCCCGATTCCTGGCTACGCGTCGAACATGGCCGCACAGGATGGGTCATCGGGCGCTTCTTGACGGTGCCGGAACGCAAATCCCTGGCCGACGCCATGAAAACCGCCCTCCACAAAGCGCGACTTGAGCGCCACACCGCATAAAAATGACGCAAGCGTCATGGTTTTTTTAAAACGACCGTGATATACACGTCTTAAGCGAGCAGACCGGTGCCCAGGGAGACCGGCAAAAGGAGGATATTACATGGCTGCCGATACAGTTCATTCCATAGACCATCCGGCCCTTGAACGGCCGAAAGTTTCCGACCGGGAACCCCTTCACGAAGGCTATCTTCGTGTTGGCGAAGAAGTTCCCCCAGCCTCTAGCCTGGACCTGAAAACCCTCGACGTCGTTGATGGCGAAATCTGGCGCCAGAACAAGATGTGGGACCGCTTCGACCGTCTTCGCAAGGAAGACCCAGTCCACTATACGCCGGATTCCTTCGTCGGTCCCTATTGGTCGGTCACCAAATATGAAGACATCATGGCGGTAGATACCGACCACAAGCGCTTCTCGTCCAGCTGGGAGCACGGCGGCATCACCCTCGGCGAACCGCTCGAAGACTTCGAAATGCCAATGTTTATCGCCATGGACGAACCGCGCCACTCCGAACAGCGCAAAACGGTCCAGCCGGCCGTCGCGCCGAACATGCTGAAAGAGTATGAGCCGCTGATCCGCTCGCGGACGCAGGGCCTCCTCGACAGCCTTCCGGTTGGCGAGCCGTTCGACTGGGTCGATACGGTTTCCATTGAGCTCACCACGATGATGCTCGCGACGCTCTTCGACTTCCCGTTCGAAAATCGCCGTCAGCTGACCCGCTGGTCAGACGTCGTCACCAACATGCACAATCCGGATATCTGCCCGGGCGGTGAAGAACAGTGGCGCCGCGAAATGATGGAATGCCTGACTACGTTCATGCAGATCTTCCAGGAACGTCAGGCGATCCCGCAACAGCACGACCTGATGAGCCTTCTCGCGCACGGCGAAAAGACGAAGAACATGACGCCGATGGAACTGCTCGGCAACGTGATCCTGCTAATCGTCGGTGGAAATGACACGACCCGCAACACGATGACGGCGTCTGTCTGGGCCCTCAACAAGTATCCGGAACAGTTCGAAAAGCTGAAGGGCGACCTGTCCCTGATCCCGAACATGGTGTCGGAAACGATCCGCTGGCAAACGCCGCTGGCCTTCATGCGCCGCACCGCGCTGGAAGATGTCCAGCTACGCGACAAGCTCATCAAGAAGGGTGACCAGGTCGCCATGTGGTACATCTCCGGGAACCGGGATGAGGACTTCTGGGACAAGCCGAACGACTACATCATCGACCGTGCAGATGCCCGCCGTCACCTGTCCTTCGGCTTCGGCATCCACCGCTGCGTCGGCAATCGCCTGGGTGAACTGCAGCTGCAGATTCTCTGGCAGGAACTGATGGAGCGCTTCGAGCACATCGAAGTGCTGGACGAACCGTCCTACACCTCAGGCGCCTTTGTGCATGGCTACACCTGGATGCCGGTGATCCTGCACCCGAAAAAATAAGTCTGGGCGAGAAGCCTGTTGGCTGACCCGGCGATAAGCCGCTAGACCTCCCGTCAGATCCTGACGGGAGGTTTTTCATGGACGTTTCCAAAGCAGTCGACCAGCGCATATCCACCCGGGCTTTCCTGCCCGACGCGCTTTCCGAAGCCGAAGTCCGCGAATGGCTAACCCAGGCCCAGCGCGCACCGTCCGGCGGCAACGTCCAGCCCTGGCGCACGATCGCCGTGACCGGCCAGGCGAAAGACGACGTCATCGCCATGGCCGCGCCAATCTTGGCGGCAGACCCACGCGGCCAGAAGACGGACCGGCCGATCTATCCGAAAGACCTGTGGGAACCCTATGAAGCCCGTCGGCGCCGCGTCGGCGAGATGATGTACGAAGCCCTCGGCATTCCCCGCGAAGACCGTGCGGCCCGCCTCGCCTGGTTCTCCAACAATTTCCGCTTCTTCGGGGCGCCGCTCGCCATCTTCCTGGTGATTGATGAACGCATGGGCCACGGCCAGTGGGGCCATGCCGGCATGTACCTGCAGACCCTCGCTCTGCTGGCTGAAGAACGTGGCTGGGGCACCTGCTTCCAGGAATGCTGGGGCGTGCTGCGCCCTGCCCTGAAGGAGCACTTCAACCTCGCGCCGACTGAAATGATCTGGTGCGGCGTTGCTGTCGGCAAGCCGGACAAATCCCACCCTGTCAATTCTCTGCGGGCCGAACGGACCGATATTGACGAAATCGCCGAGTTTCACGGTTTCTAGATTCCGCCGCATTCCTGCCGGAACTCGATGATCTGTTAGGCGTATGTACACGCGCCGGTCCATACTCGTCTCCACGCTTGCACTACCTCTGCTACCGCAGACGTTCGGTGAACGATCGCTTCCCTTCGCCACGCGCCTCTCAAAAGCGGCCCGCCAGCAGATTGGCGTGACGCAGAGCTATGACGCGGCCTATGTCCGGCTCGATTACCCCATGGGAGATGTGGACCGGTCGACCGGCGTCTGCACCGATGTCGTTGTCCGCGCCTACCGGGATGCTTTCGAGGTGGATCTTCAGAAACTCGTCCACGATGATATGAAAACCGCGTTTGCGGATTATCCAGCAATCTGGGGGCTCAGCCGTCCAGACCGGAACATTGATCACAGACGAGTACCTAATCTCGAACGATTCTTCGAACGCCAGGGCGTGGACTTGCCCCTGCCCGCAGCGCTGGATGGCTGGCAGCCGGGTGATCTGTATACAATGCGATTGGGCGGCCGCTTGCCTCACATAGGAATCGTATCGGACAAGCGAACGTCTGCCGGCCACCCATATGTGATTCACAACATTGGTGGCGGCACGCAGGAAGAGGACATCCTCGGACTATTCGGCGACGAACGCCGGTTCCGCTTTGAAGTGACTGCCTAAACCTAGTCGTCCTCATTCCATTCGGAAATGGGTTGCTCCGGCGTCCGCTCTTCCTTGCGGAGACGCATCACGGCCGCCTTGATATCGTCGCGGTCAAATTCGTCCTGATCTTCGGCAGTCCGGACAGGCGCCCGCGTGTAGGCAAAGACGCTAATTCCGTCATCCTCTTGCTCGTCAGCCTTGACGTCTTCCACAGGCTTTTCCGGGAAGGATTCTGCCTCAGCTTCAGCGTCAGCTTCCGCCTCAACTTCTTCCTCATCCCGACCATCATCCATGAAATCGGTCACGAAGGATTCAATCTCTTCGGTATCACCGCCCGCGTCCACAAGCAGCTCTTCTTCGCTAAGCGCCTCCTCATCCGGCATCTGGAACCCGGCCGGAATGACATCCGACAGCAGACCTTCTGCTTCGAGGTCTGCCTTGCCCGGCAGCGTGCTCAGGCTCTCAAGGCCGAAATGCTCAAGGAACGCATCCGTGGTCCCATAGGTCAGTGGCTGGCCCGGCGTCTTGCGCCGGCCTTTAATCTTTATCCAGCCGGTCTCCATCAGCGTGTCGATCACGGCTTTGGAAACCGCCACGCCCCGAACCGCTTCGATCTCTGCGCGCGTGACTGGCTGGCCGTAGGCAATGATCGCCAGGGTTTCGAGCGCCGCCTGGCTGAGTTTCTTCTGAACCTGTCGCTCTTCCACGAAGAGATAAGACAGGTCCTGCGCTGTCTGGAAGCGCCATTTGCCGGCGACCTCGACCAGGTTCACCCCCCGGTTCACATAAAGCGCCCGCAGGGTCATCAACACTTCAGCGGCTTCAACACCGTGCGGAAGAATTTCCGCAATCTGCGTTGCCGACAATGGTTCACCCGCTGCGAACAGAACAGCCTCAGCCCGGCGCACGCCTTCAGCCAGCGCCTCGTTCATGTCTTCGTGCAGCGCTTCTTCAGACCGGCGGAAAGCCAGCGCGAGCTGCGTGACCGCGCTCGGTTTCTTCTCGGCTGACGTTTCGTCGTTCATTTCAATCTTCTCAAACATCTGCATGGCTGCCCCCCTGTGGGTGGCTTTGCGCATTCCGCAGGTACAACGGCGCAAAATGGGTGTCCTGCCGGACTTCGACCTCGCCGTCGCGTACAAGTTCCAGCGCCGCTGAGAATACGCTGGCCGTGACCGAGCGTGTGGGCAACTCCGGGTCCACATCCGTCATGGTCAGGCTGATCTCGTCAAGTGAAGACCACTGCGCGAGCTGACCGCGAAGCTGCCTGAGCGTCGTACGGGCAAGTTCCAGAGGCAAGACCAGCTGTTGCTCGATCACGTGCGGGCGCTCTTTCTCGCGCCGATCCCTGATCGAACCGAAAGCCTGCGTCAGCTCGTACAGGCTGGCATTCCATTCCGTGTGGCGAATCACTTTGGGCTGCTCAGGCGTGCCACGCAGGAAAACGACATTGTCCAATATCGGCCCGCCCTGCAGCTCTTTCACGGCATCGCGCATGGCGTCGAGCCGCTTCAGACGAAAAGCAAGCCGCGAAGCCATCTCTTCGCCAGTCGGTTCGTCTTCTTCCGGCTTTTCCGGCTTTGGCAGGAGAAGTCTAGACTTCATGAATGCCAGCCAGGACGCCATCAGAAGATAGTCGGCTGCGAGGTCCATCCGGCGCTTCTTCGCGTCCTCAATGAAGACGAGATACTGCTCGGCCAATTCGAACATGGATAGATGCAGGAGATCCACCTTCTGACGGCGGGCAAGCTCCAGCAGCAGATGCAGCGGGCCTTCATATCCGCCGACATCGACGCGGAAAATGTCCTGGATGTCAGCCTCTTCCATGTCGGAAGAGAGAGTCTCCATTGTGACAGAATCGCTACTCATTCGGCCGCTCCCACATTCGGGAATAGCTCATGGAACCGCTGCCAGGCCTTGGCCGGTTCAATCGGTTCGGCCTGCTGCGCGATGGCATCAGCAGCAGCGGCACGCTCCGCGGGACGCCCTGCCAAAACAGGGGCGGCTTCCGCCACTTCCGTCATTTCGGCGAGAATTTCTGCTGGATCCTTGAGAAACCCAGAGCAATGCAGCAGCACATCACAACCCGCCGCGATCGACGCGTGCGCGCGTTCAGCGAGGCTGCCGCCAAGTGCCCTCATCCCCAGATCATCGGTCATCAGGAGCCCATCAAACCCGATTCGACCTCGTATGATCTCCTGAATCATGTAGCGGGACACTGTTGCTGCCTTACCGGGATCGTAGGCCTCATAAGCAATGTGGGCTGTCATCGCCATCGGCGCATCAGCGACTCGGGAGAAGGCATCGAAGTCTTTCGACAGCTCATTGTCCCCAGCGGTTATTCGTGGCAGCTGCAAATGGCTGTCTGCCATGGACCGGCCATGCCCGGGAATGTGTTTGATCACGCTCGCTACCCCGCCAGCGTGCAGACCGGCCATAGCGGCTTGGGCAAGGTCCGCCGCCTGCTCCGGCTCTGCGCCAAACGCCCTGTCCCCAATCACGTCATGCGCCCCTGGCACCGGCAGGTCGACAACCGGAGCGCAATCGGCGTGGATCGACAAACTCGCGAGTTCCGACGCAATCAGCCTGTGGCCGAGCCAGCAAGCCTCTCGCCCTAGCTCAGCGTCCTTTTCATAGATCGCAGCGTAGTCCGCGCCGCGGGGAAACAGCGGCCATTCCGGCGCCTTTAGCCGCGCCACACGCCCACCTTCCTGGTCGATGAAGATCAACGTTTTCCGGCCTGTCGAATCCCAGATGTCCGCCACCAGCCTGCGCACCTGATCACGTGACACGCACGAACGGCCCATGAGAATCACACCCCACGGGTTTTGCGCCTTGAACAGGTCCGCTTCACCTGGTGTCAGGACTGAGCCTGAAACGCTGAGGATACAGGCCTTCGCCACTATCCGGTCACCACAATACAGTTGTCGCCTTCGGCCTTCAGCGCATCGCAAAAGGCGTCTGCCTCTGTTTTTTGGCTAAAGCCGCCGACTCGCAAGCGGTAGAACACACCTTTGGCGCCCAGATCGGCCCGCTGGATGCGTTTTCCGGCACCGCGGTAGAGATCCGGGTGCTCAGACGCAGATTTGCGCCATGCGGCCTCAGCAGCATCCTGGGTACGAAACGCTGCCACTTGCACGAGGTACTGACCCCCTTCGCTGAAGGCGAACTGTGGTGAGACCTCACGCGGCGGCGGGAGTGGCGCGCGCGGCGCTGGCATCGGCGCAAGCGCCTCCGACTCAATCCCCCGGTCAGGCCGGCTGAGATCGGCCAGTTCAGCTACCTCATCGGCGACCGAGTTCGGCATCCCATTGTCCGGATCGCTGCCATCCACCTCATCGTCCGTCGGACGCAAATCAATGGGCGGACCGCCCTGCAGCATGTCCGAGCCGTCGCCGCCATCGAGATTTGCCAGGTCCGGTATGCGCTCGGAAGCATCCATCTGGTCATAGAAGCGCTTGTCGGTATCGCGGACTTCCAGTCCTCCCCGTTCATCCGGAATACGTTTGTAGGGCTGCGCATCGGCAATCACGCTGGGCAACCCTCCTCCATTGGACCGGACGCCTTGACGGTATGTGTTCCAGACGACTGCGCCGAACACCAGCAGCACACCGATCGCCAGCGCCAGGATCAATGGTCCACGCGCGGTCTCATCGTCGCGAATGTCGAACCCGCGATAGTCATCTTCGAATGGTGAGGCCTCATCGGCGCCGTACCGGTAGCGACTCATGAAACGTCCCTTCTGGCTTGTTTCCTGAGGTTAATTTTTAGGCTCGTTTCGTTAACGGCAATTGAACAGCAGCCCATAGCTCCAGGGCGATGGCAGGGATTTCCTCAAATCTTGCAGTAGGTCCCAGCCTTCATCCCAGCTGGCTGAGGTCACAGAGGCGCCGGTGCTCCTCAATGGCATAGCCGTCGGTCATGCCCGCGATGTAATCGCAAACGATGCGGGCCCGGCGAAACGCATCCGCCTGCGAGGCATCTTCCCGCCAGGGCGATGGGAGCGTTTGCGGCTCTGAAGTGAACCCCTCGAACAGCTCTGCCAGGATCCGCTTCGCCTTCGAACGCATCCGGTTCACTTTGTAATGCTTGTACATCCGCTCAAACAGGAAGGCCCTGAGTGCCCGCTGTTTGTCAGCAAGCTCGTCACTGAACCCCACTAGCGGCTCACCCAGACCGCGGACTTCCGCTGCGCTCGCCGGCTGAAGGCGCTTCACCCGGCGCCGGGTTTCGTCAACAAGATCGTTGATCCAGACACCGATGAGCTGGCGCACCGCTTCATATGTGACCATCCGGTCCGTCAGATGTGGGTATTCAATTTTAACGCCCCGGAAAACATCTCCCACGATGGGCAGTTCCATCAATTCCTGGATCGTGAAGAGGCCCGCAGCAATGCCGTCGTCAATGTCGTGATTATTGTAGGCGATGTCGTCTGACAGAGCCGCAACCTGGGCCTCCGGCCCCGCGAACTGGTCAAGTTCCAGGTCTTCAATGCGGGAAAACTCCCGGAATGCGGCCGGGAGATCGGCGGCGCTCGTATCGCCATCTATCAACGGGCCGTTGTGTTTTACCAAGCCTTCCAGCATTTCCCAGGTCAGGTTTAGGCCGTCGAAATTCGGATAGCGCACTTCCAACCGCGTGACGACGCGGAGCGTCTGGGCGTTATGATCAAAACCGTCAAATGGTTCCATGCACGCGTCCAGCTGATCCTCACCAGCGTGCCCGAACGGTGGGTGGCCCATATCGTGCGCCAGCGCCATGGCCTCAGCCAGGTCCTCATCCAGCCCCAGCGTACGTGAAATACTGCGGGCAATCTGCGCCACTTCCAGAGAATGGGTCAGACGCGTGCGAAAATGATCACCTTCATGCGCCACAAAGACCTGCGTTTTCTGCTTCAGGCGCCGAAAAGCTGTGGAGTGAATGATGCGGTCGCGGTCGCGCTGGAAGGGCGTGCGCGTGGCAGACGGAGCTTCATCGTGATACCGGCCCCGGCTGTCTTCATGGCGCGTTGCATACACCGCTCTCTTTTCCATTGGTCCAAACGTCCCTATCTATGGGTCATGAGCACGACGACTGCCCCTGATGTGACCCTTACCGCTTCGGCTGCCAAGCGCATTAATGCGATTCTGGCCAAACAGGACGGCGCAGACTTTTTGCGCGTCTCTGTCGAGGGAGGCGGCTGTTCCGGCTTCTCATACAAGTTCGATTTCGCCTCAGAGGCGAATCCGGACGATCTGCTGGTTGAACGCGACGGGGCCAAGGTCCTGATCGATGAAATGAGCCTCGAATTTCTGAATGGTTCTGAGATCGACTTTTCGACCGAACTGATCGGCGCAGCGTTCAAGATCAACAATCCGAACGCAACGGCTGCCTGCGGCTGCGGGACAAGCTTTTCAATCTGACGCCGGGTAACCGCTCGCGCCAGTTGCACCTTCGCGATAGGGTCCGACGGTCAGGAGGACACTCATGAGCCAGGTACGCCCGTTCAATATTTCCGTTTCCGACGCAAAGCTCGCCGCCATCCGGGAGCGGGTTGCAGCCTATCGATGGTTTCCGGCACCCGAAAATGAAAAGGGCTTTGCGTATGGCATGTCGACGCCCGTCCTTCAGGAACTCTGCAAGTACTGGCTGAACGAATACGACTGGCGCGTGCAGGAAGACCTGCTGAACAAGTACCCGAGCTTCAAGGCTGACGTCGGCGGCATGGAAATCCACTTTGTCCACGTTGTGGGTGAAGCCGAAGGCAAGCGCCCGCTATTGCTGACCCATGGCTGGCCGGGTTCGTTCTTCGAGTTCTGGGACGCCATCGAACCGCTCGCCTTCCCGTCCCGCCATGGTGGCGACGCAGCCGATGCATTCGATGTCGTGATCCCCAGCCTGCCTGGCTACGCGTTCTCGGAGAAGCCCGCCTCTCCCATGGGCCAACGCGCAACCGCGGCGCTGTGGGATGAGCTTATGCGCGATGTGCTCGGCTACAAATCTTATCTTGCCCAAGGCGGAGACTGGGGCGGGCTTGTCACATCCTGGCTAGGCCTGAACCATGGCGCGCACGACAAGAATGGCGGGTGCCGCGCGATCCACCTCAACATGATTGGTTTCCGTCCGACACCGCCAACTCCGAACACGGAGGAAGAAGCGAACTGGCTGACCAACATGCAGGGCGCGATGCAAGCCGAAGGCGCCTATTTCATGGAGCAGGCGACAAAGCCGCAGACACTCGCCATGGCGCTGATGGATTCTCCGGTTGGCACGACTGCCTGGATCATCGAGAAGTTCCATGGCTGGTCAGACCTGCGTGAAGGTGACCTATACTCCGTCTACACACGAGACCAGCTGCTAACGAATGTGATGCTGTACCTCGTCAATGATGCGATCGCGACCAGCGTCTGGTATTACAACGCCCTATTCCAGGAAGGCGGTGTGCAGCTGCCGGAAGGTGCTCGCTGTGAGACACCGACCGGGTTTGCGAATTTCCCGGGAGAGAAGGTTTATACGGCCCCACCAAAAAGCTGGGTCGAACGAGCCTACAATCTCGTGCATTGGCGTGACATGCCGAAAGGCGGCCACTTTGCAGCGATGGAAAAGCCTACGCTCTTTGTCGATGAAGTCAGGGCCTGGGCACGCGCGCACGATTAGGCGCGCAGATCATTCCCGACATTGTCCAGCACGGCGTTGGCGAATTTTGCCTCTGACTCTTCAAAAAAGTCGTGTGCGAGGGACACATACTCATCCATGATCACGGCATGGGAAAGATGCTGGTGCACGATGAACTCAGCGGCGCCTGCGCGGAGCAAGGCGCGCATCGTGGCGTCTAGGCGGGTC
This sequence comes from Hyphomonas sp. GM-8P, assembly GCF_003263315.1. NCBI lineage: Bacteria > Pseudomonadati > Pseudomonadota > Alphaproteobacteria > Hyphomonadales > Hyphomonadaceae > Hyphomonas > Hyphomonas sp. GM-8P. Next base: position 106,352 of record NZ_AWFE01000127.1, on the reverse strand, counting down.
AGCTTCCACCCTGATGCAAGGCGTTTCAGGATCGCTTTGTCGACCCTCGCCTGATTGTCTACCACACCATTGACGATGGACTTGAAAAGATCCGGATCGGCCTCTTCCACCGGTTCCTCATTCGGACCGATGCCAAGTTTGTCTTCCATGAAGGCACGAATGGTCTCGCGCGCCGACTTGCCGGTCTGCTCCATCGCATAGAGCGCCTGCACGGCCGCAAGGCGCGCACCAGCCCGGCGCGCGCGTGTGACTTCAAATGGAAACTTCTGATCGCTCAACGAATGAGTTCCTTGCGGAATTTGATCATGGAGAGACAAGCGTTCGCTGCGTCCGCACCCTTGTTGCCGCGTTTGCGATCGGCACGTGCCAGCGCTTGTGCCTCGTTCTCGACGGTCAGAATGCCGTAGCCGATGGCCTGCCGGCGATTGACGATCAGGTCCATAAGGCCCCGCGCGCTCTCGCCACAGACATAGTCATAGTGGGTCGTCTCACCGCGGATCACGCAACCCAAGGCGACCGCACCATCGAAGCGTCCCGAGTCTGCCGCCATGGCGATCACACCCGGCAGCTCAAAAGCGCCCGGCACTTCCATCACCGTGACTTTTGCGTCGGCAGCTTCCAGCACTTCCATCGCGCCAGCCAGCATCTCTTCGGAAATATGTTTATAGTAGTGCGAAACCGCTACCAGGACCCGGTCAGCCATCAGTTTGTCTCCTCGTTGAGGCGGCGCCACCCCTCTATCGTCATGCCGTATCCGTCAAGCCCTGCAACGCGGGTGGGCTGCGTATCGGACAGGTAAATCATCTTGCGCACGCCGAGCTCCCGCAGAATTTGTGCACCAATCCCGTACTCGCGCAGCGGCGAGGTCGGGTCTTTCGGTGTCGACGTCTTCAGACCGAGGCGTTCGGCAATGGCATTCGCCTGCATCGTGTTTACGAACACGACCACGCCTGGCTCTTCCGCTTCGGCAATGATCCGCATCGCACGTTCGACCAGGCCCTGTCGTGGACCGCGCTCGCCCAGGATATCTGCCAGCACGTCGGTGCGGTGGACGCGAACCAGCGTGGTGGAGTCTGGCTTGATCGTGCCGTGAACGATGGCGATGTGCTCGGAATTGTCGAGCACATTGCGGAAGCACACGGTCCGGAAGCCTTCTCCATAGGCCGACTCCAGCGGTGCCTCGACCCGGCGCTCAAGGAAGCGGTCATTCTGGCGGCGCCATGCGATCAGGTCGGCAATGGTACCGATTTTCAGATTATGGAGCTGCGCGAAGGCAACGAGGTCCGGCAGGCGAGCCATCGAGCCGTCCTCGTTCATGATCTCGCAGATCACACCGGCCGGATAGAGGCCGGCCATGCGAGAAATGTCGACAGCGGCTTCCGTATGGCCCGCGCGGACCAGCGTCCCGCCATCCTTGGCGACCAGCGGGAAAACGTGACCGGGTGAAACGATATCATCGTAGTCCTTGGTCGGGTCGATAGCGACAGCGATAGTCTTCGCACGATCATGCGCGGAAATCCCTGTCGTGACGCCTTCCTTCGCCTCAATGGAAACGGTGAAGGCCGTGCCCATGCTCTCCCGGTTGTTCCGGGTCATCATGTCGAGATTCAGCGTATGAGCACGTTCCTGTGTCATGGCGAGGCAGATCAGGCCCCGGCCGTGACGGGCCATGAAATTGACTTGTTCCGGCGTCGCAAAATTTGCCGGGATAATCAGGTCTCCCTCATTCTCGCGGTCTTCTGCATCCACAAGGATGAACATGCGCCCGTTGCGGGCGTCTTCGATGATCTCGTCGATCGAGGAGATCGCGTGCTTGAACTCGTCTGACATTGTTTCACTGCCCTTCAGGTGCATCAGCACCAATCATGCGGGCGACGTAGCGTGCCAGCATATCTATCTCAAGGTTCACACGGCTGCCCGGCTGCAGATCAGCCAGCGTGGTCACCTCCCATGTGTGCGGAATAACAGCGACCTGGAAGTCGCCATTCGGCAAGGCATCCGCGACGGTCAGCGAAACGCCGTTCACCGCGGCGGACCCCTTGGTCGCAAAATACTTCGCCAGATCAGCCGGTGGACGGATCGTGATCCGGCGGCTCTGACCCTCCGGCTCGATGGAGACGATTTCGCCGACGCCATCGACATGGCCGAAGACGAAATGTCCGCCCAGCTCATCGCCCAGTTTCAGGCTCTGCTCCAGATTGACCCGTGCGCCTTCGTTCCACTCTCCGAGCACCGTCTTCGCGAGCGTCTCCGGCACGGCCTCAACGGAAAACCAGGCGCCGCGCTCACCCTGCCCCTTATCGACGACGGTGAGGCAAACACCGGAGTGCATGATCGACGCGCCCATGGCGATGTCTTCCAGCGGGTAACCGCTTTCAACTTCGAACCGCGTCAAGCCGTTGCGGTGTTCCGCCTTCCGGACAGTGCCGACATCGGTGACGAGACCTGTGAACATGGGAAGACCTTCAGGCGACTTTTGCTAAAAACGAACATAAGTGTTCAGAACGTCATCCCCAATGCGTTCCGTCGCGACAGGTTTCCACCGTGTCGCATCCGACAGGGTCTGAAGGCCAAGTCCCCCAAGGGCTGGTAAGCCGTCGCCGCCAATCAGGATTGGCGCCACAAACCAGGCAATTTCATCAACAAGACCAGCGCGGATAAAGCTTGCAGCCAACGTTCCGCCGCCTTCAATCAGCAGCGAAGAAATTCCTTCCGCGGATGCCCGGCGTAGCAAATCCTGTACATCCATCCGTACGCCGTTACCGCAGCGCCAGATCTCCACGCCGCTCCGCGTCAGGAAATCCTGCGGCTGGCCATTGGTCGCCACCACGACGCGGCCGCTCGATACCGACTGCACAAGGCGGGAGCTGAGCGGTGTGCGCCCATTGGAATCCGCCACGATACGAACGGGCTGCTTCTTCGGCAGGGGCACCGTGCGCGCGGTGAGCAGCGGGTCGTCCGCCAGAACAGTACCAATGCCTACAAGGATGGCATCGTGCGAAGCACGCAATTGGTGCCCCCGGGCCCGGGACTCACTGGATGTGATCCACTGGCTCGTCCCATCGGCAAGGGCGATCCGCGCGTCCAGCGAAGTGGCGAGCTTCAGCGTGACCCGCACGCCGCTCATTCGCCTTCGAGGTCCTCTTCGTCCTCAAGCGCGGCCTTTTCGATGAACTGGGCAAAATCGCTCGGATCACGGAAGTCCTTGTAGACGCTGGCGAAGCGGACATAGCCGACCGGATCGACCATGCGCAGCGCCTCCATCGCCAGCTCACCTACATCGTTGGAGGCAACTTCCGGCTCGCCAGCGCTTTCCAGCTTCCTCAGAATACCTGAAACCATCTGGTCGATCTGTTCACGGTCGACCGGGCGCTTGCGCAGCGCAATCGTGATCGACCTTGCGAGACGTTCCCGGTCAAACGGCACACGCTTGCCGTCCCGCTTTACAACCGTCACTTCGCGCAGCTGCACCCGCTCGAATGTTGTAAACCGGGCGCCGCAGCTTTCGCAGACCCTGCGGCGGCGCACAGCGGTATCGTCTTCAGCCGAGCGGCTGTCTTTCACCGATGTGTTCTCAGATCCGCAGAAAGGACAACGCAAACCGGATCAGCCTCCCAAGCCACCATAAATCGGGTACTGCGCCGTCAGCGCTTTGACTTCGTCGCGAATACGGTCTTCCGTAGACGCACTGTCGCCCGTCGCGACGGCATCGACGATCTCGCCTATCCAGTTGCCGATCCGGGTGAATTCTTCTTCTCCGAAGCCACGCGTGGTGCCAGCCGGTGAACCGACGCGAATACCGCTGGTGATCGTTGGCTTCTCAGGATCGAACGGCACGCCATTCTTGTTGCAGGTGATAAATGCACGGCCGAGTGCGGCCTCAGCGTCCTTACCGGTCACCTTTTTGGGGCGCAGGTCGATCAGCGCAAGGTGCGTATCCGTGCCGCCAGAGACAACATCCAGTCCGCTGGCTTTCGCCGCAGCGGCCATGGCTCTGGCATTTACGACCACCTGCGCAGCATATTCTTTGAAAGACGGACGCAGCGCCTCACCAAAGGCAACAGCCTTCGCCGCGATGACATGCATCAGCGGGCCACCCTGAATGCCGGGGAAGATCGCCGAATTGATCTTCTTGGCCAGCTTCTCGTCATTGGTCAGGATCATGCCACCGCGCGGGCCACGAAGCGTCTTGTGCGTGGTGGTGGTTGCCACGTCGGCATAGTCGAGCGGGTTCGGATGCGCCCCGCCTGCCACGAGACCAGCAAAGTGAGCCATGTCGACCATGAACACCGCGCCAACTTCGTCAGCGACCGCCCGGAAGCGGGCAAAGTCGATTTCACGGGGATAGGCAGAGCCGCCTGCGATGATCATCTGCGGACGGTGCGCCTTGGCCAGGCGTTCGACCTGTTCGAAATCGATGCGGTCATCTTCCCGGCGCACGCCGTACTGGACGGCATTGAACCATTTGCCCGACTGGTTGGGGGGTGCGCCGTGCGTCAGGTGACCGCCAGCATCGAGGCTCATGCCGAGGATTGTGTCGCCTGGTTTCAGGACAGCCTGGAAAACACCCTGGTTGGCCTGGCTGCCGGAGTTCGGCTGGACATTGGCAAACTGGCAATTGAAGAGCTGTTTTGCGCGGTCGATCGCGAGATTTTCAGCAATGTCGACGAATTCGCATCCGCCATAATAGCGCCGGCCCGGATAGCCTTCGGCATATTTGTTGGTGAGGACGGATCCCTGCGCTTCCAGAACCGCCTTGGAGACGATGTTTTCCGAAGCGATCAGCTCGATTTCGTGCTGTTGGCGCCCCTGTTCCTTGCCGATCGCGGCGAAAACTTCCGGATCGCTCTCTTCAAGACCGGTCGAAAAGAAACCGCTGGTATCAAACCGTTGCGTCTGGGCGGTGTCTGCCATGGGATTCTCCTGCTTTCCGTGCGCTGTTTACGCGCAGAGGCGCGCGCTCGCAACTGGACAATCCCGCATAACAGTCGGCAGATTTTCTCAATCTTGTTTGATGTAATAAGGGTAATCGCGCGCTAATACTTATGATCTTCTGGTCTTACCGCGTTCTTCGTGACATTATGTTTTGAATTACCGTAGCATTATAAAAATAACGGTGGTGGCAAGATGGGTGACCCGAAGCAGGTTGACGTGCTGGGGATGACGACAGGGATCGTCTCGTCCTTCGTTTCCAACAATACAGTTCCAGCATCCGACCTGCCCGGTCTGATCCGGTCCGTACATGACGCGATCTTGTCGTTGTCCGAGGAAGATTCGAACAATGCCGAAGCCCTCTCGCCCGCGGTTCCGATTTCGAAATCCATTACACCGGACTTCCTGATCTGCCTGGAAGACGGCAGGAAGCTCAAAATGCTGCGCCGTTACCTGCGGTCCCGCTACTCCATGACACCGGAGGAATATCGGGAACGGTGGAACCTACCGGCCGATTACCCGATGGTCGCACCGAATTATGCCAAACTGCGCTCAAAGCACGCGAAGAACATCGGTCTCGGCAAGAAAAAGAGATAGGCGCCCAAAGGCGCCTATTCCGTTTGAATTCAGATGGCTCAACGTCGATCAGGCGGCCTTGTCGAGGCCCAGCTGCTTCCAGACGGCAAGGATCGCTTCGACCAGTTCGTCCATCATGACGGCGTCGTGCACCGGGCTCGGCGTAAAACGCAGGCGCTCGGTGCCACGCGGTACGGTCGGGTAATTGATCGGCTGAACATAGATGCCGAAATCGAACAGCAACGTGTCGGACAGGGCCTTGCACCGCTCCGGATCGCCCACGAGCAGCGGGACGATGTGCGACGGAGATTCCATGACCGGCAGGCCCGCATCGCGGAATTTCTGCTTCAGCTCTGCGGCCTTGGCCTGATGGATGGCGCGCAGTTTGCGGCCTTCATCGGAGCGCAGCTTCTGGATGCTGGCCAACGCTCCTGCCGCCATGACCGGGCAAGTTGACGTGCTGAAGATGAAGCCGGACGCCATCGAACGGATGGCATCGATCACGGTCGCCTTGGAAGCGATGTAACCGCCCATCACGCCATAACCTTTGGCGAGCGTACCCTCGATAATGTCGATCCGATCGGACAGACCGAGCATTTCGGCAACGCCAGCGCCCTGGCTGCCGTAAAGGCCGACAGCATGCACTTCGTCCAGATAGGTCAGCGCATTGAACTCATCTGCCAGGTCACAGATTTCCTTCATGCGGCCGAAATCGCCATCCATGGAGTAGACGCTTTCGAAAGCGATCACTTTCGGACGGTCCGGATCGTCGTTTTCAAGCAGGGCGCGCAGGTGGTCCACATCATTATGGCGGAACACCCGGTAATCGGCGCCCGAACGGCGGATCCCCTCGATCATCGAAGCATGGTTGAGCTGATCGGAATAGATGATCAGGTCTTTCATGATCTTGCCGAGCGTTGACAGGGTCGCGTCATTGGACACGTAGCCGGACGTGAACAGCAGCGCTGCTTCCTTCTGGTGCAGGTCCGCCAGCTCCCGCTCCAGATCGACGTGGAACCGCGTCGTACCGGAAATGTTGCGCGTACCGCCTGAGCCGGCACCAAAGCTGTCGATCGCTTCGTGCATCGCCTGGATGACATCATCATCCTGACCCATGCCGAGATAGTCATTTGAACACCAGATGGTGACTTCGCGCTCACCATCCTCGAACCGGGCGGTGGCCTTTGGGAAACGCCCCTTGTGGCGCTGCAGGTCAATAAAGACCCTGTAGCGTCCCTCGGAATGAATGGTGCCGAGGGCATCCTCAAAGGCCTTCAGGTGTTTCATCTGCTTATCCCTTATAAGCTCTGGGAAGTTTACTTAGACGCTTCGGTCGCGACATTTAATGGGCTGATAGCGCTTTCGCCGTTTTTGTCGCATCCGGGACACTACTTAGGAGTCGTAGCCTGGATATTCGCGGTCCAGTTTCCGAAGAAGTGCAGGCCAGACAAGCTTTTCGGTCAGCATGGACATGCCATTGCTGTTTTCAGTCATGCCGCCCTGCCCGGCCACTTTGTCCTGAAGGCCGTCATCACATTCCAGCACGCCATCACGGCCCGCGGACAGCGCCATGATCTGCATCTTGCAGGCGCGCTCGAGGAAGAACATGCGCGTAAACGTGATTGCTGCGGTTTCACCGCAGGTAAGCGTGCCGTGATTGCGCAGGATCATGGAGTGCTTCTTCGGGCCGAGATCGGCCACCAGGCGTTCTCGCTCGTCGAGATCAAGCGCGATGCCTTCATAGTCGTGATAGGCAACGTCTTCCCGTACAGCGAGTGCTGTCTGGCTGATCGGCAGCAGGCCCTCTTTCTGGGCCGAAACGGCGACGCCCTGGTCCGTATGCACGTGCATCACGACTTTCGCGTCGTCACGTGCGGCATGCACAGCGGAATGGATCGTGAAGCCCGCCGGATTGATCATGGACTCGGTCTCCTGGACGACGTTTCCATCCAGATCGACCTTCACAAGAGACGATGCTGTGATTTCTTCAAAGAAATAGCCATATGGATTGATAAGGAAGTGATGATCAGGCCCCGGCACGCGGTGGGAGATGTGGGTGAAGATCATATCGTCCCAGCCATACATCGCAGTCAGGCGGTAAAGTGCCGCGAGATCCACCCGCGCCTGCCATTCCTCAGCGCTCACTGAACCACGAATATCGGCTGTCTGGTTGCCATCGGCCATGTCTCTGCTCCCTTTGTTCTGCGGCCGCAACTTATCCCAAAAGCCTCAACTTCGCCACTCCAAAGCTGACGCCTCCGTCACAGTTGAAAGACCACATGTAAAGCGACGCCTTGACGCCGCTGCGGAACCTCAACCACATGAGCGCGATGAGTACACTCAGATTTGCCTTTTTCGCTTCCAAGCGCCCAGAAGCCCAGTCTGCCCTGCCCACGCTCGTCCAGCGCTACGGACAGCACAGCGAGGCTGATGCCGACGTGATTGTCGCGCTGGGTGGGGATGGCGCGATGCTGGATTCGCTGCGCCGCCGCTTTGGGGATTCCAAACCCGTCTATGGGATGAACCGGGGCACAATCGGCTTCCTTATGAACGAATACAAGGAAGATGACCTGATTGAGCGCGTAAACGCGGCAGAACGGGCCCAGATCATACCGCTCAGCATGGTGGCAACGGATATCCACGGGCAGGAACATACGGCTCTTGCGATCAATGAAGTGTCGCTGTTCCGCGAAACGGCCCAGACGGCCCGCCTGCGCATCACGGTGGATGGCAAGGTTCGCATGGAGGAACTCTCCTGCGACGGCGTCATGGTTGCCACGCCTGCAGGCTCGACCGCCTACAATCTCTCGGCCCATGGCCCGATCCTACCGATTGGGGCGAACCTGCTGGCCCTCACCCCTGTTAGTGCATTCCGCCCCCGCCGCTGGCGCGGCGCGCTCCTTCGTCATGATGCAAAAGTCACGATCGAGGTCATCGCACCGGATCGCCGGCCGGTTGCCGGCGCCGCCGACAATCAGGAAGTTCGCGACATTGCAACCGTGCGGGTGGAAGCTGATCGCAGCAAACGGCTTACGATGCTTTTCGATCCCGGCCACGCCCTCGACGAGAGAATTCTCCGGGAGCAGTTCGGCTTCTGATTTCCTAGGACATTTTTAAGGCTTGGGCGGCTTATTGAGCGCTCAGGAGTGCCCAATGTTCAAGAATCTGCTGACCGCCCTGCCGACCCGGCGCAAATCGACAACTGCCACCACCGCCGAAGTCACCATCGACATCAGCCGCGTGATCAAACCATCCGAACCGGTCCAGGCCATCCAGACTTCAGATTCTTCAGAAGCATCCTTCGAGACGCACGATCCGAATCTCCTCGGGACCGAAATTCTCGGCAGTCTTGCCGAAGATGCCGTAGACTCGCTTTCCAGCCAGTTCGAAACATGGATGCGGGGGGATCTCGACGAGCTGGTCCGCGCTTGGGGCGTGGCGCGTGAAACGGGCGCCACGTCGGAAGACTACCGCGCCGTCTTTACCGCGGCCCACAACATCAAGGGCGCCGCGAACTCGTACGGATATCCGGCCATTGCACGGCTTTGCGGGTCCCTGAGCCGCCTTCTTGGCGACACAAAGCCCGGTGAGAACGCCGCCCTCATCAATCTTCATGTTGAAGCCTGCCGTGCCGCGTTCAATTCGATTGGCCAGGGCAGCGATGGCCAGTCCATCGCCGATGCCGTCTGTGAAGCGCTTGAAGCGCGTGTGGCGTTGAAAATCGAAAGCGCCTGAGCGCTTCAGGCAGCCTCAGCCAGCAATTCCTCTGCGTCCAGGAACTCACGGATGATGTCTGCTGTTTCGGCAGCTCGGGACACCAGGAACAGGTGTCCGCCCCCTTCAATAACATGCAGGCGCGAGTTCGGCAGGCCCAGCTTCAGGATATGCCCGTTCGCCACCGGCACGATCGTATCTTCGTCACCCATGATGACCAGCGACGGCATCTTCAGGAAACGGATGAACGGCAGGCTGGACCAACCAACGAAAGCCAGAAGCTGGTAAAAGTATCCGCGCGGATGCGGCGGCAGCAGATTGTCAATGTGCCTGCCAACTTCTCCGTCTACGGCATCACCATACAATGAGCTAAAACTGTCACGCATGAATTCGGGATCGGTGTAACGCCGCGCGTCCACCATCTTGGACAGCGACTTCGGACGTCCCGGGACCATCGTCATGCCGGCGCTGGTCGCACACAGGATCAACTTGCCGACACGGTTGCGGTACTGGAAGGCGAACTGCTGGGCGAGCGCCCCACCCCACGACACGCCCATCACATCGACGGCATCGATATGGAACTGGTCCAGCAGCTTACGCGCCCAGCGGGCGAGCATCCACGGCCTGTAAGGCCATTGCGTCACCGGGCTCTTGCCGACACCCGGTACGTCGAACGTGATGATGTCGCGGTCCGGAAACATGTCGCCCAGCCCTTGGGTCAGCTCGAGGTTTGCTCCGATACCATTGAAGAACAACAGTGGCAGGTTGTCGTTTGCCAGCTTTGCCGGCCAGAACGCTGTCCGCAGCTGAATGCCATCGACATCCTGCATCGTGATTTGTGGGCGTGGTTCCGGCATGCCTGACACTTTCTTTGTTTTTCGCCCGGACTATTCGTCGAAGACATAACGGCCCGGTGCCGGGTAAAGAGGCTGGAAAGACTCGTTCCCGCAAGTCTTTGGCGCAGTTTTAACTGTACCCGAGCGCGCCTTCAGCCATTCGCCCCAGACGGGCCACCAACTACCGGCTTCTTCTGCCGCACCAGCTGCCCACTCATCCGCAGTCGGCGCAATTGTCGAGTTGCGGAACATTTTCGCCTTCGGGTTTCCAGGGGGATTAAGAAGCGATTGAATATGCCCGCTCGAAGACAGGATGAACTCAATATTGTTCGACCCTAGCAGTCCTGCCGTGCGGTAACAGGCCTTCCACGGCGTGATATGGTCCGTCAGCCCGGCAACAATGAAGGCATCCGCCTTCACCTTCGACATGTCCAACATGTGCCCGGCCACTTCGAATTCACCCGGATGATCGAATGGCTGATTCAGCCCCATATCCAGATAATCAGAATGCAGCTGTGCCGGGAGGTTGGTGGAATCATTGTTCCAGTAGAGCACGTCAAACGGTGCTGGATCTTCACCCATCAGATAATTGTTGACGACATAATTCCAGATCAGGTCGTTTGGTCGCATCCACGCGAACATGCGCGCGAGATCGTCGCCCTTCAGGATGCCCTTCTTCTTTGAATAAGCCCGCGCGATTTCGAGGCTGCCATCGGAAACGATCTGGCCAAGCTCGCTGTCTTCTTTCTGTGGATTCAGCACACAGACCATGAAGGTGATCGAATTGATTCGGTCATCACCCGCAGCGGCAAACAGGCTCGCGAGTGTCGCGGTCGTGATGCCGCCGGAACAGGCGCCTGAAACGTTGATCTTCTTCGACTTCGTCACCTGGCGGACGACTTCGCTCGCCTGGATCAGGCTATCGACATATTCCTGCATGCCCCAGTCGGCATTCTCGCGCTTCGGGTTTCGCCAGGACACAACAAATGTCTGTTGCTCCATGGCGAGCAGGAACTGGACCATGGACGTCACCGGCGACAAGTCCATCGCATAATACTTGTTGATCTGAGGCGGAATGATCAGGATCGGCGTGCGGTGAACTTTCTCAGTTGTTGGCGCATACTGGATCAGCTCCAGCATCTCGTTCTTCCAGATCACCTGCCCTTCTGACACGGCGAGATTCTCGCCGACCTTGAAAGGCCGCTTGTCGACCTGGCTTGGCATGCCACCATTCTTCGTCAGGTCGCTATAGGCGTTCTTCAACCCCTTGAGCAGCGACAGCCCGCCGGAGTCGACCACACGCTTGGTGGCCGCCGGATTGCCGATCAGGGAGTTGGTCGGCGCCAGCGCGTCGGTGATCATACCCATGACGAACTTCGCCCGCGCATGCTCAAGTTCCGTCATCTTGAGATCGGCCACCCAGTCATTCAGGTGTTCCTGCGTCGCGAGATAAGCCTGCATGCCGCGCCGATAGAACGGGTTGTGCTCCCAGGCCGGATCGCGGAAGCGGCGGTCTTTCGGATCGGCCTTTCTCTGGGATTTGCCGAGCAGGATTGCGGCGTTTTCTTTCGCGATCTTCGAAGCGGATTTCGCGCTGGTAATCGGATTTGTCATCGTCGAGCGCAGCATCATCGCCACGGCGCCCAGCAATTCTTCCCGGTTGATCCCGCCCATGAGCGGGTTCAGCGCAAGCGTCGTCTCTGCTGCACTTCGGGCGATTTCATCCTTCGGCGTCGTCATCAGTCCCTCCCCGAGACTGCCAGAGAGCATGTATTCGCCGCCCGCTGGCTTTTGTTTATCTTTTTTCTCTTTCATTTGAGGAAAGAGTTACTTGTAAACTTTGAAAGAAAATTCGTTCCATAGTCAGAATTGCGTGTCAAACTCCGTCTTCAAACCGATGAAGACACGCGATCGCATCCTCCACGTCAGCCTGCTTCTCTTCAATGAAGAAGGAGAAGCCCAGCAAACGGCTGTCGACATCTCGAATGCGCTGGGCATCAGCCCGGGCAATCTCTACTACCATTTCAAGGGCAAGGACGCGATCATCCGGGCCTTGTTCGATGCCTTCGAGGAAGAGATGCGGGTCATCCTGCGCGGCTCCCGCGGACGGGTCACTTCGATTGAGGACAACTGGGTCTATCTCTACATCATCCTTGAAGAAATCTACGATTTTCGTTTCTTCTACCGCAACCTTGGCGTCCTGCTGGACCGGTATCCGGACCTTGCCAGCCGTTTCAGGTCTCTGGTCGCCGAGCAGCGCACCACGATCCACAATGTGCTGGCAGATCTGGGCAAGGCCGAAGTCCTGACTATCGACCCCCGACTAAGCGACGCCCTGACCGACCAGATCATGATGTCACTGACATTCTGGCTGGAAGCCGATGCGATGAACCGGTGCAACCTTGAAGGCGCAGCCCTGATCCACAAGACCGTGTTCCAGGTCATGTGCCTGATCGTGCCCTACATGGGCGAAAATGGTTTCGATGCCCTCTCACGCATGATCTCGCACTATGAAGCGAACAAGAAGTAGCTGCAGGCGACACTTCAGCCGCCTGCCTGACTATTCTGCTATTACTTCTTCGCCAGCGCTTTGGCCTGCTTCACCCACTCATCGCGGATCACGCGGCCACGGGCACCGATCTTCGCGTCCAGCGCTTCAGCCTCGGCTTTCTTCATGGCGGCCAGCTGGGCAAAGCTGTAGATGCCTGCATCGTTCAGCTTTGTCACCATCGCCGGGCCAACGCCAGTGATCTGCGAAAGATCGTCAGAAGCTTCCGGCGCAGCCACGGCGGCCTTCATGGCCTTGGAGGTCTTGTCGGCAGCCTTCTTCGCCGTCTTGGCGATGTCTGCACCGGTTTCACCGGCTACAGCTTCGATCTCGGCTGAAAGGCGCGCGATACGGGCCTTCAGGTCGACCTTGCTCAAGCGGTCTTTCGACTTGGCGACCGTCTCGGCCACTTCGTCTTCGAGCTTCTCGATCTTCGATGCGATTTTCGAGGTGCGTTCGCTCATCTGCTTCACGCCCAGCAGGTCGCGCATGCGCTCCATGCGTGCTTCGAACCGATCATAGGCTTCAGCCTGGAACTGGCGGGCCGCAGCGTTTGCTTTTGCAACGGACTTGGTCGCCTTGGTAACGCGTTCGTCGTCTGCGAAGCGGGCTTTCACGTCAGTCTCGATCTTTTCACCGCGCTTCACCAACTCTTCGAAGAGTTCGGTCGATTGCTTGTTGAACGTATTCGCGTTCGCAAGCGCGGTGTCATAGGCCTTGCCATAGGCGCCAACGCCGGCAAGCCAGATTTTGTGAGCCATCTCGGCCGATTGTGCCTCAATGGCCTTGCCGACCTGCTCCGCCTTTACGCGAGCGTCGGATTTCTTTGCCTTCTTGGCTTTCGCTTTTTTGTCTTTAGCCATGGGAAATTCTCCTGATGGGTTTGTCCATGGCGCCAAAGATAAGGAAAAAGTCTAGAATCCGCATACTAATCGCCATTGCCCTTGATTGGCGTGGCGCTGCATCTCTATGAATGCCCCATCAGAAAGAGAGGATTTCAACATGAGCGCAGTCGACTACACCGTGGATGGCCAGACCTATGAAGGTTACTTTCTTGCCCCCGAAGGCAAGACGAACCTGCCTGTCGTGGCGATCGCGCATGCCTGGGGCGGTCTTGGGGACAATGAGATCCAGAAAGCGGGCCGCGTCGTCAACGAACTTGGCTATGCCGCGTTCGCGATGGACGTTTATGGAAAGGGCAAGCGCGGCACGACCGTCGAGGAAAACCAGGCCCTGATGAACCCGCTGGTCGGCAATCGCGCCGAGCTGCAGAAGCGCCTCGCAGGCGGCCTTGCCGCAGCAAAAGCACAGCCGGGCGTGGACGCTTCCAAAGCTGCCGCCATCGGTTTCTGCTTCGGCGGCCTGTGCGTGCTTGATATGGCCCGTGCCGGCATGGATCTGCTGGGTGTCGCCTCGTTCCACGGTCTGTTCAACTCGGCAGACAACATTCCCTCACCGAAGATCAGCACCAAGGTCCTGATCGAACATGGCTGGCTGGACCCAATGGCTCCGCCTGCGGACGTACTGGCCATTGCAAAGGAAATGAGCGACGCCGGTGCCGACTGGCAAATGCATGCCCACGGCCAGTCTTATCACGCCTTCACAACCCTGGGCGCTAACAACATGGACATGGGCACGGTTTACAATGCCGATGCGGACCGGCGCAGCTTCGCCAGCCTCAAACTCTTTCTGGAAGAACTCTTCTAGTCAGCCCGGAGCGCATAGCCGGCAGAGCGGACAGTCCGTATCGGATCGTCACCCCCGCTCTGCCGGAGCGCCTTGCGCAGGCGCCCCACATGCACGTCCACTGTGCGCAGCTCGACATAGACGTCAGAGCCCCACACCGTATCGAGCAGCTGCTCGCGCGAGAACACCCGCCCCGGATGCTGCATGAAATAGTCGAGCAGCCGGAATTCCGTCGGTCCGAGATGGATATCGCTTCCATTGCGCATGACCCGGTGCTCGACACGGTCAATCTCAATATCGCCCACCACCACTTTGTCATCCCGCAACCCCGGACGGATCCGGCGCAGGACAGCACGCACGCGCGCCATCAGCTCCGTGGTTGAAAACGGCTTGGTTACGTAATCGTCCGCACCCGTATCAAGACCGCGGATGCGGTCGCTTTCCTCGCCGCGCGCTGTTAGCATGATGATCGGAAGGTTCGGGTTCACCCCGCCGCTGCGCACCCGGCGGCAGACCTCGATGCCGCTGACTTTTGGCAGCATCCAGTCGAGCAATAGCAGGTCAGGCGCCCGCTCTTCCATCATCAGCAAGGCCTCTTCGCCATCATGGGCAATGGCGACCTCATAATCCTCGCGCTTCAGATTGTATTGAAGCAGTTCCGAGACAGCGCTCTCGTCTTCTGCGATCAGCACGTAAGGTTTCATGTCATACTCCTGGCGAACACCGTTCGGGTGCTTAAAGTTTCGGGCGGTCCTGCTGCACCAGGTTTTCACCCGTGATCTGGAAGAAGACGAATTCGGCGATATTGGTACAGTGATCGCCGATCCGCTCAAGATTTTTCGCCATGAACAGCATATGCGCCCCATCGCTGATCGAACGCGGGTCTTCGATCATGTAGGTCAGCATCTCGCGGAACAGGGCGTTGTAGTGCTGGTCAATTTCATCGTCTGTTTCCCAGACAGCCTTTGCTTCAGCTGCATTACCGGATGCATAGGCGTTCAGCACTTGGTGCAATTGTCGCGATACCGGCCCCGCCATCCGGGCAACGCCGCTGCGCATGGCAGGAAAAACCGCTGCGTCCAGATTCAACGCGCGCTTGCCGATATTCTTGGACAGGTCGCCGATCCGCTCAAGTTCGCCGGAAACTTTCAGCGCCGCGAAGACAGAGCGCAGATCGTGCGCCATGGGCTGTCGCCGCGCGATCAGGCTGACAATCTGGCGCTCGACTTCTGCCTCCATCCGGTCGACCTGCGGATCACGCTCGATGACGTCGGCTGCGAGTTCCAGATCATTGTGAAGAACGGCCCGGCAGGAATCGACGATCATCTCCTCAACGATTCCGCCCATGCGTAGAATGTCTGCAGACAGACGTTCTAGTTCTTCGGTAAAGGCTGATACAATATGGTCTGACATGGCGTCTTATCCGAAACGTCCCGTGATATAGTCTTCAGTCCGGCGATCACGGGGACTTGTGAAAATCTGGTCTGTGTCACCCACTTCCACCAGGGCGCCGAGATGGAAGAAGGCCGTACGCTGAGAAACACGCGCAGCCTGCTGCATGGAATGGGTCACGATGATGATGCAATAGCGCTTGCGCAAGTCGTCGATCAGCTCCTCGATGCGCGCCGTCGCGATCGGGTCGAGCGCGGAGCATGGCTCGTCCATAAGGATAACTTCAGGCCGCACGGCAATCGCGCGGGCAATACAGAGCCGCTGCTGCTGGCCGCCGGAAAGGCTGGTCCCGGCAAGATTGAGTCGGTCCTTCACTTCTTCCCAGAGACCCGCACGGCGGAGGCTCTTCTCCACGATCTCGTCCATATCCTCGCGGCCTTGAGCAAGACCATGGATACGGGGACCATAAGCGATATTCTCATAGATCGACTTCGGGAATGGGTTCGGCTTCTGGAACACCATGCCGACACGGGAACGCAACAGGACCGGATCGATGACCGGAGAGTTGATATCCTTCCCCTCCATCATGATCTCGCCTTCCACGCGGCAGCCTTCGATTGTGTCATTCATCCGGTTCAGGCATCGAAGGAAAGTGGACTTGCCGCAACCAGAAGGCCCGATCAGCGCCGTGACAGACCGGTCGGCAATCTGGAGCGAGACATCGTAGATCGCCTGCTTCTCTCCGTAGAAGACATTGATGTTCCGGCACGACATGCGCACGGAGGTCTCCGGCGCGTCCGGCAGGACACCCTTCTCCATCGTCGTACCGTTCCCGAGGGTATCGTCCATCACCATCTCCGCTCGAACTTCCTGCGCAGGAAAACAACCACGCCGTTCATCGCTATCAGGAAGACGAGCAGGATCAAAATGACTGCGCCCGTCATTGGCTCCCAGGCCCGCTCGGCTTGTGTCGCCCAGGAATAAATCAACACCGGCAGCGCGGTCGCCTCGTCCGTCGGACCATTTGGAACTTCCGCCACGAAAGCGACCATACCGATCAGCAGCAGCGGCGCCGTTTCACCCAGCGCTCGCGCCATGCCCAGGATGGCCCCGGTCAGCATGCCTGGCGCCGCCAGCGGCATGACATGATGGAAAACGGTCTGCATGCGGGACGCGCCTACGGCAAGAGCAGCGTCACGGATCGATTGCGGCACCGCCTTCAGGGCAGCCCGCGAAGCGATGATCACAACCGGCAGGATCAGCAATGCCAGCACCAGTCCGCCAACGACAGGCGCTGATCGCGGTAGACCAAAAGCGCCAAGAAACACTGCTGCGCCCAGCAGGCCGAACACAATGGACGGCACCGCAGCGAGGTTGTTGATGTTCACTTCGATCAACCCGGTCACCCGGTTCCGGGGCGCAAATTCTTCCAGATAAATCGATGCCAGAATGCCGATCGGGATGGCCAGTGATGCCGTGACCAGCAGGGTCAGCAGCGAACCAACAATCGCCGCCAGCGTACCGGCCAGTTCCGGCTGTGTGCTGTCCGTATGGGTCAACAGGCTCCAATGCGGCACACGGGACACCCGGCCTTCGGCTTTCAAGGCCAGCAGCCAGGCGATCTGCCTGTCGGTGACCGTACGTTCCGATTCCGGCGACGTGATCAGGCGCGCGCGCACCGGATGGGTACGGAAATCCTGCAGGCTCCCGGACAGAAGCGGACCTTTAATGCGCGACGGGTCCAGCGTTGACAGCTTCAGGGTCGACTGGCCAGCCGTCATCAGGATGGATCCGGTACTTCGCGCATCCTGAATTTGCATACCCTCCAGCGATGCCGCAGCAATGAGGCGTTTGAAGGCGCCTTCGCCGGTCAGGGTCAAAACGCCATTCGTTTCCTCTGCACCGACGCGCCCAATCGGCACGGTCAGATGCCGGGCGTTGGCGCCTTTCAGGTAGAGGTCGAGATCGTCCGACAAGGGCAGTTGGACCTCACGGGTCATGCCAACTTCCCGCGGATTACGGACGATCTCCCGAGCGACAGGCAAGACAGCCAACCGGGTAACCAGCGCGGACAGCTCGTGGCGCAGCACAGGATTGCTGGCTGTTTCCGGGAACTGCGCCAACAGGTCAGTGCGAACCAGTCCGTACACTTTGTCCACGGGCGGCGGATCGTCCGTTTTGAGCCCGCCGAATGTCTCCTTGTCCAGGTCGAGATCGAACGACACGACATGATAGGTCGCGGCTGACATGGCCTGGGTTGTGATCGAGGCCAGCAACAACGTTAGCGCCGCGAGCGCAAAACCGATGGCCAGGCGTCCATACCATTTGAAACGCCGGTCAGCCGCCCGCCGCCGGCGCAGCCGTTTCAACGCCCTTTCATTGGCGAATGGCGAGACGGCCGGATCACTCATACTTTTCCCTGAACCGCTTCACGACATTGATGGCGACGAGATTGAACAGCAGCGTCACGACAAAAAGAACAAGGCCGAGTGCAAAGGCCGACAACGTCTTCGGGCTGTCGAACTCGGATTCCCCGGTCAGCAAGGACACGATCTGGACGGTGATGGTCGTCAGGTCGGAGGTCGGGTCGGGCGATATCCGCGCGCGCTGCCCGGCCGCCATGACAACGATCATTGTCTCTCCAATGGCGCGGGACACGGCCAGCAACAGCGCCGCGATGATGCCCGGCAGCGCCGCCGGCACCACGACCTGGCGGACCGCCTCCGCCTTGGTCGCGCCCATGGCATATGCCCCATCCCTGAGCGACTGCGGCACAGCGCGGATCACGTCATCGGAAAGGGACGAAACGAAGGGGATGACCATGATCCCCATGACGATCCCGGCAGCGAGCGCACTGGTCGGCTGGGCGGCAAGGACGGCCCCGTCCGCCAGGCCCCAAGCGATCACCAGCTGGTTGATCCACAGCGCCACAGACCGCACGGCAGGCGCAATCACCAGCAGGGCGAAGAAGCCATAAACAACAGTTGGAATACCCGCGAGCACTTCCAGGACCGGCTTGATGATCGCCCGCACCTGCCCGCTCGCATATTCGGACAGGTAAATCGCTGCGAACAGGCCAATTGGCGCCGCCACCATCATCGCGAAGAACGAGATCATGAAAGTGCCGAAGAACAACGGCAGTGCGCCGAACTCTGCGCTCGTCTGCGCATTCCACCGCGTTCCCAGCAGGAAGTCCCAAAACGGCACTTCGGCAAAGAAGCGCAGGCTCTCGAAAACGAGCGACGCGACAATGCCGACGGTGGTGGCGATAGCGAGCGCTGCGCAAAGGAACAGGAACCATTCGATGCCGCTTTCGACATGCTGGCGGGCCCGGAACCCGGGCGACAGGCAGCGTCGGGAGAGGAACATGCCCGCGATGGACAGAGCCAGCGCAAAGACCAACGTGAAAATGTTCACCGTCCCGCGGATTTCGCCATACCGCTCCGTGACCGTGTCGAAGACGTGCTCACCGCTCAGGAAGCCCGGAATGCGGCCCGCTCGGGCCACCGTGTCGAGATAGGTCGTCAGCTCACCTGATGTGAGGATCGAAAACCCGTCCGGCAGTTCGCTACGCAGGATGGCGCGGGATGTGCCCTCGCCAAAGAAAATGTAGCCGAGCGCCACCAGCACAACGGGCACCAGACTCCACATGAGAACGAAATAGCCGTGCGCGTTCGGACGGGAATTGGGATGGATGTCTCCTGGGAAGGAGAATTGCTCCGCCCGCAGGCGTCCGGCAATGAATCCGAAGGACGCAAGAGTCACTGCCGCCGCGAGAAGCAGGAAGTCCATTGGCAGGTGGCCCAATTGCGAGAGCATCCAGTCCCCGTTCAACTGTCAGCTGTGCTCCCCATACTGGAGTGCCGCGACACTTATGTGACAAAACGTGCCGACATTACGGCTCATCCGACTCCTTGCACCAGACGACCTTTGCGTCCACATCACCGGCATGACTGGCGCAACTGATAGCACTTCACCCGGCTGGCATGGCACGACCATTCTGGCCGTTCGCAAGAACAATAAACTTGTCATGATGTCCGACGGCCAGGTGTCCATGGGACAGACCGTCATGAAAGGTAACGCCCGCAAGGTGCGTCGCCTCGCCGACGGGAAGATACTGGCAGGATTCGCCGGAGCGACAGCCGACGCCTTTACCCTTTTCGAACGGCTGGAAACCAAGCTCGAACGCCACAATGGCCAGCTCTCCCGTGCCGCCGTTGAACTCGCAAAGGATTGGCGCACCGAGAAATACCTCCAGAAACTGGAAGCCCTGCTGATCGTGGCCGACAAGGAAGTGACGCTCGTGCTCACAGGGTCCGGCGACGTGCTGGAGCCGGAACATGACGTCGTCGCCGTCGGCTCAGGTGGCAATTACGCCCTCTCCGCAGCGCGCGCCCTCATCGACTATGAGGAAGATGCCGAAGTGATCGGCCGCAAGGCGATGCAGATCGCTGCCGATATCTGCGTCTACACCAATGCCAATTTCACGGTCGAAACGCTCGACATCTGACCGGATCACAAGACCACATGACTGAACTCACCCCCCGCGAAATCGTCGCTGAACTCGATCGCCACATTGTTGGCCAGACTGGTGCGAAGCGCGCGGTCGCCATCGCCCTGCGCAACCGGTGGCGCCGCAAGCAGGCCCCGGAAAACCTGCAAGGCGAAATCACGCCGAAGAACATCCTGATGATCGGGCCGACCGGTGTCGGCAAGACGGAAGTCTCCCGTCGCCTCGCGCGTCTCGCCAATGCGCCCTTCCTTAAGGTCGAAGCCACTAAGTTCACCGAAGTCGGCTATGTCGGGCGCGATGTGGAACAGATCATCCGCGACCTCGTTGAGAGCGCCGTCGGCATGATCCGCGAACAAAAGCGCGCCAGTGTGCAGCAATCCGCGCAGGACGCAGCCGAGGAGCGCCTGCTGGATGCTCTCGTCGGCGCAGAGGCGCAATCCTCCACCCGCGAAGTCTTCCGCCGAAAGCTGCGTGACGGGGATCTCGACGACAAGGAAGTCGATATCGACATGCCAGAGACCGGCGGTCCGATGCAGATGTTCGACCTGCCCGGCCAAGGCGGCTCGATGGGGATGATCAATCTCTCCGACATGCTGGGCAAAGCCATGGGCGGACGCACCAAGCGCGTACGCACCACAGTGAAGGAGGCCTACAAACCGCTGCTCGACGAAGAAGCCGACAAGATGCTGGACGAGGAATCCATCTCCCGCGAAGCTGTCAACGCGGTGGAGCAGGATGGCATCGTCTTCCTCGACGAAATCGACAAGATTGCCGCCAAATCAGAACGCGGCGGCGCTGATGTCAGCCGTGAAGGTGTGCAGCGTGACCTTCTGCCTCTGATCGAAGGCACGACCGTCTCCACCAAGCGTGGCGCGGTGAAGACGGACCACATCCTCTTCATCGCGTCCGGCGCCTTCCACGTCTCGAAGCCGTCGGACATGCTGCCGGAACTTCAGGGGCGCCTGCCGATCCGCGTTGAATTGGATGCCCTGACCCGCGACGATCTCCGCCGTATCCTGGTCGAGCCGGAAGCGAGCCTCATCCGCCAATACGAAGCCCTGATGGCCGCCGAAGGCGTGACCCTTGTCTTTGAGGACGCCGCGATCGACAAGCTGGCAGACCTGGCAGAAGCCGTAAACAACAGTGTCGAAAACATCGGCGCCCGCCGCCTTCAGACCGTTCTGGAGCGCCTGCTGGACGAAATCAGTTTCGAAGCCCCGGAAAAGAAGGGTGAAACGATCACCATCACGGCAGATTATGTGCACGAGCGCGTCAGTGGCCTCGCCGCCGATGCCGACCTGTCCAAATTCATCCTGTAACGGACTAAATCAGACCTTTACGTTGGACAGCAGTTCCACCGTCTGGCCATAGCCTTCGACATCCGGGATGAACAGGCAGGGATTTCCGTCATCATCCTTGCCGGGCTTCGGCAACACGGTCGGTACGTCCATGGACCCAAACCGCGCCAGCGCGTCGGAAACAGATGTCGCCATTGTCATGCGTTTCAGATTCATCCGTGTCGGGAAAATAATGGTCGCCCGGCCGTCGGCTTCCTGTGCCAGTGCCTCTTCGGCGGATAGCCAGACGGCATCTGTCGTCTCGCGCCCGTCATGGGCCGCCACCTGGTTCTCCGGGGCTGGCGCAATATAGAAATGCGTGTCGAAGCGCTTCGGCATCATGATCGGCGTGATCCAGTGGCCGAAGTAGACAAGACTGTCGAGCGCCAGAACAAGATCGTGTTCGCGGATGAGTTCCAGGAAGCTCATCTCACCCCTGTCCACAGCGTGACGATGCGGCGCCAGCTTGTCGGCGATGTCAGCGCCCACCAACGGTGCTCCCGTACCACGCGCTGAGGCGGGCCGCGCGAGCAGCAAGCCACTTTCTTCGTAAGCCTCGCGTACAGCCGCGATCCGTGCATCCTGCTGCACCGGGCCATAGTCGCCGTCCGTGTAGGCATCCCATTCCGTCCGCGAGTCGTCCGCGCTCGCCTTCCCGCCCGGAAACACCAGCGCGCCGGCCGCAAAGTCTATCTCGTAATGACGCTTCACCATCAGCACTTCCGGCGGACCGGACGCGGCATCGCGAAGCATCAGGATTGTTGCGGAAAGTCTCGGTTCTGCGGGCTTCTTTTCCATGGTGGTTCCCCCTATCGGGCAAATTTTATCGAAATGTGCCTCTGTTCTTACGCGTGATCTTCAGCCTCAGCCCCTAGGGAAGGCAAGACCAACACAGCACACGAGCGGGACACTATGAAACAGACCTGGGCCAATCCTTCCGTCCAAACAATCCCAACGCCGGCCGTCCGTTTCGACCCGGTCCTGGATCTTGCCACGGGCGACGCGCTCGGCATGACGGCGGAACTGCCCTTCTGTTTCGAAGACGGCCCTTCCTTCGGCCCGGCCCGTGCCCGTCAAAGCGAAACAAACTCCGCCAAATGGGTCGCTGACCGGATTGGCGAAATCTCCAGCGTTGCGCATGAATTCCACCATGATCACCGCCCGATCATCGTCCCGGCACCTGTCGCAGCCCTTGCCAACCCGGACACAGCCCTCGCCTGCGATGCCCGCGTACGCCGCAGCGTTTTCTGCCAGCAGGAATTCTGCATCGAGTTTACCGATACGGCCTTTGCCGGCGATGCTGCCGACTGCACCAGCCGCGTGGCCCATTTCCGCCGTCATGGCTTCCGCGTATCCGTCGACATGCGCAAATCCTGGCAGACCCCGCTGGCCGAAGGCATGCGCCTCCTGATTGATACGCTCCGCGTCGATGCCCGCAACCTCGACTGCGACCTCCTGATGGAAGTCTGCGAAACCGCTGCTGGCGCAGGCATTCTCGTGATTGCCGAAAACGCCAACTGGCGCGATGCGGACGAGCTGGCCCGCCTTGGTATCTCCGCCGGAACGCGCCTGCGCGCAGACGCTTAAGCGGCGTCCGTATCGGCGTTGTCTGCCTCTTCGGCGGCCGCCATCTCGGAATAATAGTCCAACTTCTCGAGCAGGTATTCGAGGTCGTCCTTCGGGATCGCCTGGAACTGCGTCAGCACGCGCTCGATCATGCGGGCACGGAACCGGGCCCGGTCGTTCGTCCCGCCATCATAAGCGGTCTCGTGGAACACGTTCACAGCAGCCTTGAAGGCTGGCAGCATCTTGCGCGGCAAGCCCGCCCGGTCGAACACAGCCTGCAGGCCGAGCGGCCCGGCATCATGGATCATCAGCCAGACGCGCTGGTGCGCAACGCCCGATAGCTCCGCCAGCGCATGCTCCACAAACGGCATCTGCCCGCAGCAAAGCGCACGCATGATCAACGAGTGGCTGAGTCGGCCGTTCAGGTTCAGCTGGGACACGAAACGCACGAGATCGTTCGAGCGCCCGGCCTGTTCGACGAGATCGATCGTCGCCCGCTCGCGCGCACCGGCAGCTAAATCGATTGCCATCTGTGCCGGTAACTCATGGCGGTTCACCAGCATGTCGAACAGTTGGCCGGAGACCAGAGAAACCATCTTCTCGGCGATATGGGTCGGAATGAATTCCCGGCGGATCAGGCCTTTCTGGACGATCTCGTCGCTGCCGAAGCGGCGCAGAGTATCGTCATAAGCCCGGTCCGTGAATTCTGCATGGGAATTCGAGGCAAGCGCCCGGACAGCGTCCACCTGCCCATGCTCGGAAATAACTTCTGTCAGCGTGACGGAAATATTGTCCCGCGCCGCAATTGCGGCCTGCTTCGCTGCAGTGACGGACAGGACCAGTTCGATCAGGTCCTCTTCGGTAAAGACCGGCGAATCCTGCAGCACAGGTATAGCAACGGCCTCAATGTCCTGCGCCAGTTTCAGTGCGATCTCGCGCGGCAGAATCGGCGAATTGCGCAGCGTGACGGACAGCGTGCGGCGCACGAGATCTGCTGCATCATCCGCCAGGATCGCCATGATCTCTTCGGCGTATTTGCGCTCTTCCTCGCTCAGCACGTCCAGCGCGATACGACGGCACAGCCGGTGCGCCACCGACGCGCGCTGCTCGGGCGTTTCGCCCTTCATCAGGCGATGGATATCCTGCTCTGTCAGTTGCGGCCGGATGGCTTGTACGCTCATAGGAACCGAAACCCCTCATTAACGATTCGAGGCACCTTCGCCCGGCTCGGTTAATAGGCGGTTTACCAACCCGCTCCCACAGCCCGAGAACAGTTCGCCAAACAGCAAAACGCCGGGCTCTGGGGCCCGGCGTCGTTAAATTTTCGTGAGGTTGGAAGAAGCCTACTCTTCGTCTTCCTTGAACAGCTCCTCGCGGGAGACCGTCTTGTCGGTCACGTCCGCTTCGCCGAGGATGTAGTCGACAACTTTATCCTCATAGATCGGCGCGCGGAGCTGGGCCATGGCATTCGGGTTCTTCTGGAAGAACTCGATCACCTGACGCTCCTGGCCCGGATACTGGCGGGCTTCCTGGATCAGGGCCTGCTGCACTTCCTGCTCGGTGATCTGCACATTGTTCACACGGCCGATCTCAGCGAGCACAAGGCCAAGGCGCACGCGGCGCTCGGCGATCTCGCGGTATTCCTTCTTCAGGTCGTCTTCCGACTTTTCCTTGTCGGCGTCGTCGACACGGCCGGCGTCCATCTCACGCTGCAGCTGGTCCCAGATCTGGCCGAATTCGGCTTCAACCATGTTCGGCGGCAGATCGAAGCTGTGGGCTTCGTCCAGGCGGTCCAGCAGGTCACGCTTCGCCTTGTTCCGCGATGCCTGGTCCAATTCGCCTTTCAGCTGGTCCTTGATGAGACCCGTCAGCTGTTCCAGAGACTCAAGACCAAGACCCTTGGCGAACTCGTCATTGATCTCTGCTTCCTTCGGCGCACGCACTTCGTGCACCTTGGTTTCGAAGACTGCAGCCTTACCGGCCAGATCTTTCGACGGGTAGTCTTCCGGGAAGCTGACTTCGAGGTTCTTCTCTTCGCCCGTCTTCACACCGACGAGCTGCTCTTCGAAGCCCGGGATGAAACGGCCGGAACCGAGCACGACAGTCTGCTGCTCAGCGGTGCCGCCATCGAAGGGCTCGCCATCAATCTTGCCGACGAAGTCGATGACGACCGCGTCGCCGTCTTTCGCCTTGGCGGTCTTGCCACGCGGCTCATACTGCTTGTTCTGTTCGGCAAGGTTCTTCAGCGCTTCGTCGACCTGCTCGTCAGCCACTTCGGCGACCGGACGGGTAACCTTGATGGTCTTCACGTCGACCGGCTCAAATTCCGGCATGACATCAACATGCATGTGATAGGCAAGGTCGGCCTCGCCCTTCACGACGTCTTCAATGTCGCCTTCCAGATGCACATCAGGCTGACCGGCCGGGCGCAGTTCTGCGTCCTCGATGGCTTTCTGGTTGGTTTCATTGACCGTTTTGTCGATGATCTCGCCCATCAGGTCGCGGCCGAACATCTTGCGCACGTGGGACGCAGGGACTTTGCCCGGGCGGAAGCCCTTCAGGTTCATGGTCGGGCGGATTTCTTCAATCCGGGCGTCGAGCTTCGACTGCAGTTCGCTTGCAGATACCTTGACGGCAAAGGTGCGGCTGAGACCTTCTGCCTTGGTCTGGGTCACTTCCATCGGTTCATTCATCCGTTCTGGCGATCAGGCCCGGTCATGCCCATCCGGCAGCCTTCTGATCTGTGTCTGAAGGGGCGGCTTATGTCACACGGAAAACGCCCTGTCCACGCGGGTTCTGCGGGTTTCGCAGCGGGAGGAACGAACAGCGGCAGCCACGTGGAATTGCACCTCGAGGTCACTGTGATCGCGCAGAACGAATCTCGTTCAAAAATAGCAATTCCGCGTGCATCTGGCGATTTTCGGCCTATTGAATGGGCAAGATAACGCCTGACGCTAGATTTATTGCGCGTGCGAACAGGAAAACACTCCCATCAGGTGAACCCGAATTACAGACTAGAAAGTTAACGATAGATTGCAGGCGTGGCCGCCGAAGGGGAGCGGGGACGCACCGGACTCTTCATGATCATGAATGGTTCGAACATCTGGCAGGTCCGATCGGGGGACAACAAAATGCAATTCCATGAAGTGGATGCGCCACAAGCTGAAACGCTTAGCGATCAAGCTCCACCTCTTGTACTTGATCTGGATGGCACGCTCCTGCGGACGGATTCCCTCATTGAGCAGGCACTCGCCTACATCCGCTATAACCCCCTTGGCATCCTTACGCTCATCGCCTGGGTCTTCTCCGGACGTGTGGCCCTGAAAGAACGGCTCGCCGCAGCTGTCGACCTCGACCCCCGCACGCTTCCGCTGAACGAGGATGTCGTCGCCTATGCCGAGCAGGAGTCTGCGAAAGGTCGCAAGGTTGTCCTCGCCACAGCCGCGCATCAGCAGACAGCGCACCTCTTCAAGGATCAGTTCCCTTTCATTTCCGAAATTTTGGCGACCAGTTCTTCCGGCAACCTGAAGGGTAAAGCCAAGGGTGAAACCCTGGCCAAACGCTTTCCACAGGGCTTTGACTATGCCGGGGACAGCCCCGCAGATGTCGCCGTGTGGAAACACGCTCAAAACGCGATCACGGTCGGAGCGTCCAGTTCGACGGTACGCAAGGCGAAAAAAGTTTCGAACGTGGTCAAGGAATTCCCGCGTCCGAAAGTGCTGAAGGCTTTCATAAAGTGCCTGCGCCCTCATCAATGGGCGAAGAATATTCTTGTGGCAGTTCCGGCAGTTCTCTCCGGCCGGATCACCGACCCCTCGACAATTCTCCCTCTCGTAATGACATTCTTCGCGCTGTCCCTTACCGCTTCAGCGACGTATGTCTTCAATGACATCTGGGATCTGCAGGACGACCGGCAGCACTGGACCAAAAAACGCCGACCATTCGCGAGTGGTACGTTATCTCTGCCTGTCGGCGTGGCCGGGGCATTCGTTTGCTTTGCCGCCGGACTGACCCTGGCCCTGCTCGCGGGCCCTGAGGTCCTGCAGTGGGTGCTCATTTATGTGGTGGTGACGCTCACCTATTCCCTGTGGCTGAAGCGCAAAGTCATTCTGGACGCGCTGGCGCTGGGTAGCCTGTTCACACTCCGGCTTGTCGCAGGCATGGTCGCTGTGGCGGCTGTCCCCTCCCCCTGGCTGTTCGTATTCTCGATGTTCATTTTCACATCGCTCGCGTTCGCAAAGCGCCATACCGAAATTGCGCGGGTGATCGACAAGGGCGGTTTCTGGATCAATGGACGCGGGTACCGCGCCTCAGACTTGCCATTGGTTCTGGCCGCCGGCGTTGCGAGTTCTATCGCCGCTGTTCTCGTCATGACGCTCTACATCATCGAAGACGCGCATAAGCAGATCTTCATCAAAAATGGTGACTGGCTCTGGTTCCTGCCGCCACTGGTTTTCCTGATCGCCAGCCGCATCTGGATCTTCTGTCAACGCGGTGAGCTGGATGACGACCCGGTATTCTTCGCCGTCAAAGACCGCGTCTGCATGGCCTATGCAGGCCTGACTGCGGTCTGTTTCGGCCTTGCTTGGTTCGGAGTTCCACTGTGAATCGTCTGTTTGCTGACCAACGCATCCGGTTCCTGTTCGCCGGCGGATCTGCCGCGTTCCTGAACTGGGTCGTCCGTTTTCCCTTGTCTATGTTCATGCCTTATGCAGCGGCCGTCACCTTGGCGACTGCGATCGGCATGGTTGCCGGCTTCTTCCTGTACCGGAACCTCGTTTTTCACGGATCAACGCGCTCGCTCTGGCTGCAGATCCGGGACTTCATCGGCGTCAACATTGCGGCAGGCATCATCACCGTGCTCAGCGCGCTGATCCTCAGCAGCGGCCCATGGTGGCCGGATGCCTACAAGCACTTCGCCCCCGGCGCGTCACACATGGCCGGCATCGGTATCGGCGCGGTCATCAATTACCTCGGCCACAAGGCCTTCACCTTCCGGAAATCTCCGGAGCAGTCTCAACCGCAATGCGGATCGTGATCCGTCAGCTCGATGAATCTTTAAAAACCCAGATCCGGGAAATCACAAATGTGGTGATCGGCACAATCGCCACCGCAAGCATCAGCGCCTGCCAGTCAGCAAGCATGGGAATTTTCGACAGAAGAACCACCAGCGCACCCTGCCCGACCAGGAATCCGGCCAGTGCAACGGCAAAAAACTTTGCGATGCGTGCAAGGTGGTTTTTCGACATGCCGGACACCTGAAACGTCAAGTGCAGATGACCGAAATAGGAAACCCAGAACGCACAAAGGAAGCCGACCGGATTCGCAAATACGAGCGGAATAAACATAGATGCGGCCAAAGCGACAAAATAGTGAACAACCGTCGCGGCGACACCAACGACACCGAATGTGACCAATTGCCGGAACAGTTCGCGGACGTCTGCCGGCTTCAACTCAATCTCTCTCAAAGCCGTAGAGCTTTTCAGCCAAATACAAAGGTCGTTGCTTCACCTCATAGAAGACTCTTCCGAGGTACTCCCCGATGATGCCGAGCCCCATCAGCTGAACACCCCCAAGAAACAGGATCAACACCAGAAGCGACGCATAACCTGGCACATCCACACCGAAGATCACGGTCCTCATAATTATGTATGAGCCGTAGACAAACGATACCAATGCGATCAACAAGCCGACATAGGTCCAGATGCGCAACGGCACCGTCGAGAATGACGTGATGCCATCAAGGGCAAAGTTCCAGAGGCGCCAGTAACGAAACTTCGTTTGCCCAGCCAGCCGTGCGGGCCGCTCATAGTCCACCGCGATGGATTTAAACCCCACCCAAGCGAATAGACCCTTCATGAATCTCACGCGTTCAGGCAGCTTGTTCAAGGCGTCGACAACACTGCGGTCCATCAAGCGGAAATCGCCAACATTGTCTGGGATCGGCGCATCGCTGATACTGTTGAAGAGCTTGTAGAAGCGGCCAGCCGTCAGCCGCTTGAGGAAGCCGTCACTGTCTCGCTGAACGCGTCGGCCATATGCAATGTCATATCCTTCCCGCCAACGCGCGATCATCTGCGCCAACAGCTCAGGCGGGTCCTGCATGTCAACATCCATGACCGCCACCATATCACCCGACGCAAAATCCAGCCCGGCAGCGAGCGCAGCTTCCTTGCCGAAATTCCGGCTAAGCTTCACGATCTTAATCTGCGGCACCGTGGTCCGCTGTGCGAGCAGAATATCGACTGTCCGATCGCTGCTTCCGTCATCGACGAACACCAGCTCCCAGTTCGCGCCGGTGCCTTCCAGTATCGGTCCGACCACCTTGATGAACGCGAGAACCGATTCCTCCTCATTGAAGACCGGCACCACGATCGAAATCAAAGTGCCAGCATCCACCATTCGTACCATGTCAGCACTGACTGCCGTGGTGGCCGCTTCCTGTGTCGTGGTCATCGCATTACTCATAAATCCCGGGCACACCTAGTGAAAATGCTTTTTAAGTCGAAGGAACGGCGTCTCGTAGAATTTGTAAGACAGCACCGCGGCCAGCACACTTAGCCCGAACGCAGAGCCGATCAGCAGGATCGATTGAAATGCATTCAACTCTCCGAACCGTTCTGTAAGCGGAGAATGAAGCAAAGTGACATTAACGATCGGGTGCCAGACATATAGCCCATAGCTGTACCGGCCCAGCCAGCGCATGATCGGCGTTTCCATTACCACTCTTAATGGCTGGAATGTGATCGCCAGAATTAAAAGACACCCATTGATCGTCAACAGCATGGAGATGCCAACCGTAAGCATCAATGGATCCGCATGCGAGAACGTACTGCGCACCAAGACCAAAGTGACGAAGCCGATAGACGCAAGCCCCCCAAGCCGCCAGGCCCAGGGCACCAGCGCTGCCAAGCCACCCGGACCGCGAACTGCCAAAGCGATCAAAGCTCCCAATGCAAGCCCATCCATACGAGCGGGTGTAAGTACGTAGATGCTGAGGGCAGGCACACCATTCGCCACCAAAAGAACCCTGATGATTGGCGCAATCACGATCAAAGCTACCGCCAGAAGCATGATTTGCTTTCGCGTAAGCGCAAGAACAATCATTGGCCAAACGAGGTAGAATTGCTCCTCGATCGCCAAAGACCAGAAATGATCGAGAATCCCTCCACCTCCCTTAAGCGCCATCTGGAAGTTGCCGACATACATCAGGATCCATAGCGGATTTTGATCTGCGAGCATGTCATAGCGCCAGAATGCATCCAGCGTGATGACCAAGATGGCAGCCAGGTAATAGAGTGGGAATATTCTCAGTGTACGTCGCGCATAGAAATTGACGAAGTATTTTTCCTTACCCTTCGAGTCATAGAGGATGCCGGTAATAAGGAAGCCCGAAAGGACGAAGAATAGATCAACGCCAGACCAGCCAATCTCACTCAGTTTGAGGATCGGATTATCAAACCCGAACGCCCGACTACTTGCGCTGTAGTGATGCAGGAGCACGAGCAGAACGCCGAGGCCACGAATACCATCAAGCGCACCAATATGCCCGGACAACACCGACGGCGGTGCGGCAACCGCACTGCCCTCCTTTGGTATCAATTTCTGCTGCAGAGGCTCATCTGTCACGGTCGTAGACCCACTTGTACAGAGCCCCATTTGACGAGACGAACGCTGTGCCAGTCTCTGTATCCAACTCGATGGAACGTAGCCATGGCCCGAGGTAAACAGTGCCGATCGTATGGTTGTCGTTCATGTCGATCATTTTGATCTGGCCCGTCGTAAAGCTTCCGGCAAAAAGGATTTTCTGCTTTGGATCAAAAGCGAGTGTCCGGACACCGAACGGCGCTTTCAGCACGCCCTGCTCCAACAACGTGTCTGCATTCAGTCTAAGGATCTCGGACGCAACCGGCGATGTCACAAGAAGCTCGTTCGTCTCCTCGATCTGAGCCATACGGTCTACGCGGGCCGGAATGGATGCTCGTTTGATGATCTCCCTTTGTGACATGTCGTACACAAGCACTTCCGGATTTCGCCGGAAGAAACTCATATAGAGCCAAGGTTTGTTCGGGTGCTTGAGCAAATTTCCGGCATCTATATCGCGCGTATCCAAAACATCTCCCGTTACGCGGTCCAAAAGCAGGAAGGCCACTCCATTGTCCGCATCCGCTTCAGAAACCAGCGCGATGGTGTTGGAAATCGGATCGATTGATGCCCACGGGTCGCCGTCGGCGAGATGACTGACATTTACCCAACGGCGCTCTTCCAGCGTATCCGCATCCACAAACAGCAGGTGCTTTGTCGAATTATTGAAGAGGATCAGCTCCTGGGTGCCCGGATCAAACGTGATCCCTTGCGACCCGCCTGTATCTACCGGAGAAGTTGCAGGCGGAGCCTCAGGATCATCAAGATCGATCTGCAGAACATGCTGGATACTGTGCCCCGTGACGTTCAGTCGGCGCTGCCCTGGAAGGATCGCCAGGCCATTGATGTCCCCCCGCATAAGAACTGTTGCGCTGTCGGGCATACGAAGCGACTGCTCCAGAGACACAAGCTTCCTGCCTTCGACGAAAAACAAGGTACTGGCACTGACAAGAAATATCGCCAGCCCCCAGCCCGTTGCCTGTATAGCCGGCAGAACAGATTGCGGCGCGTTGGCTAATCTGCCGAGCCACTGCAAATGTTGCCGCACCTGCAAGCCTTCGGTTACGCCGACTGCCAAGGCCATGTTGCGGTGGGTGACCCAATGCCGGGTTACCTGTTCGGGCAGGAAGTTGGTCGCCGCGAGCAGGAGGGGGATCGCTGCGAACTTCAACGGCGTTCCAGACCATTCGAATAGCAACACCTCGACGATCAGCACTGCGCCCATCAACAAGCCATAGCCAGTATACGGTTTGAGCCGGCTGGTTCCGGCAACCAGCGCAGCAAGAACCGCAATCAATCCGACAAGCAGAATGGCACGCGATACTGGAACACTGAAAATATCGATGACACGAAGGGTTACAGAGGCACCGTCAAAAACCGGCAGCGCAGCGACCAGCTGACGGAGGAAATATAGCACAAGGATGATTGCGGGAACGCGTAGCACACCCCACCAGAATAAAGCCCTTTGGGCCTGCGGCTTCGATCTGGAGTTCAGTGTTTTGATCAGACTTGCCAACTCTACGCCCCTACATGCCTACCGGCAGTCCCCGCATCCAACTTCAGAACATTCCCGAATGCCGCGAATGCTGACTCCATCCAAACTAAGCAATTCAGCCTGCAGTGATCGTTTTCATCTTCTGATCGACTGCAATTTCGATGCCGGTTCCGGTGTTCGCCTTCTCCGGTATTAACCAAGTTCTCGTTTTGCTGCCGCCTTTAGGAGACCCGAAGCGGATGGAGGTCACCGCGCACAATCGCCCCACTGATTGCACCAGTCTGCCACAGATTATATTCCAATTTTAGCGGTTTACATCATGATTGTATTATATTTTTCTGCCGAATGACACCATAACTCTATGGAATTGTGCGATCTGATTGAAGACAGATCACGATTGCTGAAAAAGCGGCAAACCCGAGGCGTCCATGAAGCTGGATGACGCAAGTAGGTTAATACCCTACACGGGGCCTGGCTGCCGGGGCGCCGATGGGTAAATAGGGACAGAATGACGACTTTTCTGCTGAGCCTCGCTCAACTCTTCGGAACGGCTTTGGGCATGGCCATCATCTGGCGCCTCTCGCGCTCGGCGATGCCAGCCCGGCTGGTATTTGCAATCACCGCTATTCTGTCCGCTCTGATGGCGTCCTTCGTGTTTGCCATCAGTGAACCTCCACACCTGTTCGAGGATTTTACGGACGCATATCTTGCCGCGGGTCAGGCAGTGCTCAGCGGGCCGGAAGCCTTGAGGCCGGAAATCGAGCTGGGCGCCCATGGGTTCGTGAACCTGCCCATCGTCGCCTATCTGTTCACGCCGTTTGCCCTGTTGCCGGATGACATGGCTTCCCTGGCATTCCTGCTGGCAGGCATTGCCGCCATGATTGGGGCGTGGTGGCTAATTTGCCGGCACTTCCGCTTCGACCGCAAGGTGTCCGCATTAAGCCTTTTCGTGATGTCCAGCTTCGGGCCGATGCTCTACAGCGTGCGCGAAGGGAACACGTCGCATATCCTGCTTCTGGCTCTGATCGGGGGGCTGGTCTTGTCCCGTGCCCGGCGGGACTATCTGGCTGGAATCGTCTTTGCGGCCGCGGCCATCATCAAGCCGCCATTGCTCCTGATCGGGATCTATTTTGCCCTGCGCCAGCGCTGGCGCGTGGTCGCTGGCGGTCTCGGAATGTGCGTCGGAACTCTGGCCTTGTCGTTACTGGTGTTCGGCTGGGACATGCATGCCCTGTGGATCGGCAACTTCCGTGAATATGCGGGCGCGCCCATGCCAGGCTTCAACACGCAATCCCTGGCGGCCGCCACATTGCGGTTCATGCTCGGACCGGACTCCTATCTGGATTGGGAGCCTCACGCCCTTCCCGGATCTGCCAGAGCTGTCATCCTTGGACTGACCCTGATCCTGTTCGCAATTGGTGTCTGGATGTCTCGACGCGCAGGCGGCGCTGATGACCGTGAAGACATGGACATCTCCCTCTTGCTGGCTTTCATCTGCATCGCCAGCACAGTGTCGTGGTCGCACTATTACACTTGGCTGATACCGGCTTTCTCTGTCGTCTATTCGCGTCTGAAAAACGAAGACCTGCTGACCTGGCCGGCAATCTCAGCGCTCGCTGCGTTTGTCCTCGCCATGCCGGCGGAACGGATCGGCCATGCGGAAACCGGGCGCCTGCCGGGCATCATCGCCGGCGTCGCATCATCCCACCTGCTTTGGGCCGGTCTGCTGCTCTACGGTTTGCTTATCTGGCTCGCGGAAGGGTCGCTGGCCAGCCGGCGCAACAGGACCAGCACGCCCAACGCAGAGAAATAAAGATAGGACTGCGCTATATTCAGCGGTGCCCCGTCCAAGGCTCGCGTGAATCCAAAGCTGTTGGCCGCGAATAGGTAGCAAACCACAAAGGCGATCAGGAGCGGACGCGGGCTTGGGTTTTGCCGCCAATTGGTCAACGCCATGACGAACAGCGCCGCAAACATCGGTGCCATGACGCCATAATGATGCTCCCAGGCGATCGGAGACGCTGCGGTAAAAGCCAGTGCAGCGAGCATGAAATCAAACAGCGATGCCATCGCCCCTTCACCCCGCCGTACGCGGAGCGCCAGCACCAGAATGGCGACCGTGGCGATCATCGATCCTGCATAGACAATGAGTGAGTATGGCGGGAAACCGCCTGCCTCCCAGTCACTGACGCCATTGCCTGCCAGACGGTGCAACAGTCCATTCATGGACTGGTTCGCCCAATAGGATTCTCCATGCCGTGACAGGAATTGCAGCACGGAAATGTATTCCAGATGGTTCATGAATCCGAACAGGCCGATTGAAATCAGGAGCCCGCCCGCGCCCACGATGCAGAGCGGGAAGACAAAGCGCCACTCCTTCCTCATGAGCCCCCAGATCAGAAAAAGGCCGAATTGCGGCTTCAGCAGGCAGATCAATCCGATTGCGACCCCTGCAGACGCGCGCCGGTCCATCGCCCAGGCCAGACAGGCAAGCACGAACAGCATGTTGATCCACACCTGAAGCTGTCCAAGATTGTAGGCCATCATGACCGGATAGAAGACCAGCACGGCCGCACCGGACATGCCGGCGGCCAAAACCCTCTGCAGCGGGCTCATCCGAAATTCCGTCCGTCCAAGCAGAACATGGACCAGGCCTGAGACAGCCGCAGCTGTCACCAGGATGAAAAGCCGGTTCACCCCGTTCAGGAATCCAACCGTTGGTTCTATGCCCAATGCTTCGAATGCTGCGAGCGGCAACAGGCTTGTCGGCGCATACTGAAACTTGTTCTGCCCTTCGAAGAAGATTGCTTCGTAAAGGCCGCCATCCGGATTGTTGCGGATCCAGTCGAGTGCAATCGCCATGACGTGCCAGGAGTCCCCGGATTCCCCGGCATTGCCGAGCAGCCACCTATAGGTTGGCCACCAGGCCGACCAACCGGTCAGGCGAAGCATGAGGTAATTCAGCGGCAGCGACACCGCCAGCAATGCAGCCGCAAAGACGAGGAACCGCATCCGGCGGTCGTCCCACTGTTTCCTGATCCATTCCACTGCTGCCATCCGCCTGATCCCGATATCGGCCACTCTTACTCCAGCCTGTCTTCAGCCGACTTTGCTTCAGTCGTGTGGAGGTACGCAACCAGTGCCTGAAACTGATCTTTATAAAGACTGACGGCAGGCATGGCCGATTCATCGAACCCGGCACCGTCATGGTTGAGCAGCTTTCTCAGACGCGAAGGTGTCCAGCGGCCCTTCACATCCGCCAGCGCGGCCGAATACGGATAATCTGCAACAGAGCCAACACGCCGCCCAAGAACACCGTTCAACGGAGGACCAACAAGCGTCTTGCCGTCTGTTGTATGACACGTCCCGCAATAATAGAAGAACACCCGGCTTCCCGTAACCTCTGCCGTTGTTGGGATAGATTCTGCAGCTTGCAATTTTGGCCGCTCGGTCAGGTTTGCAACCTCGAAAGAAGCTGCTTTATCCCGGTGCTTGTCGCCATTGCGTATGAAGATGAGCCAGCCGGAATCCGTGATGATCGCGACGCGCCCATCTGACAGGGAAATGATGTCCCGCATACGTTCGCCGATCGATATCGGCTCAGCATAGGTAATGTCGTCACCTTCCGTTTTCAGGGCGTAGAGCGTATTTCCTGCAAGCGAGGCCACCAGAAGATGCTCGTCCCATTCGGGAAACTCTTCCGCACTGGGTTCAATTAGATTGGAAATCCCGATCGACGGCACAAAGGCGAACCGCGGGCGTTCGAAACCAACCTGCTTTCCGGGATGCGGATTGAATGGCCAAGGAACCGCACCATAGTTTGTGCCATACGTTGCAATCGGCCATCCATAGTTTTTACCCTGCTGGATCAGGTTGACCTCATCCCCGCCACGCGGACCATGTTCTGTTTCCCAAACCCTTCCATCGCTGGCGACGAGCAGGCCCTGCGGATTGCGAAATCCGCGCGCATAGAAACTGTGGCTGCCATCCTTGAGTGAAATCTCGATGATCTTGCTCAGGTCGTTCTTGTTATCCTGGCCAACCTGATACGGTCCGTCCACGCCATCGAACTGATGCGCGCCAAGGGAAAGAAGCAACGTGTCCCCGTTCAGACGCGCAAGACGTCCACCGCCTTCATGTCCTGCCAGGCGCATTCCGGTTGATTTGACCGGGATGCACGGGTCCGTGAAAAAAATCTCGTCCCACGCTCCGGACACGGCATGTACGCCCGCATCATCCTTCGCCAACTGTGTGTGCGACAACACGACCTCGAAACATCCATTCCGATAGCGGTGATGGCTGACATACAGGTCATATAGATTCCCGCCAGCCGGAATGCTCAACAGGTCGAAGGTCCGGAATTCGCTCAGCTGAAAGATCGGATCCTGAAACAGCTCCGACTGCGTCAACTCCTCCAGACCCATCGGAACATGCAGCCCTTGGATCCGGTGGAGACTGTTCTGCCTGTCCAGGTAACCGAATTCGCCCAGCCGTGTGACATACAGGATGTCTCCATCAACCTCCTCCAGCGCCCAGATGGCTGGACTGCCGTTCGGAGACAGGCTGATGCGGGCAATCTGAAGCGGGAAGAAATGCGTCTGGATCGTTTCCCAGGTGACAACATCTTCAGCCGCGGGCGCTTCGAAGCGCGCCAGCGCCGGCTGAAAAATCTTCTCATTCA
This sequence comes from Hyphomonas sp. GM-8P, assembly GCF_003263315.1. Classification (NCBI taxonomy): domain Bacteria; kingdom Pseudomonadati; phylum Pseudomonadota; class Alphaproteobacteria; order Hyphomonadales; family Hyphomonadaceae; genus Hyphomonas; species Hyphomonas sp. GM-8P. Next base: position 69,432 of record NZ_AWFE01000127.1, on the reverse strand, counting down.
CCTTTTCGAGCGTGTTGTTCTTTCCGGCCCAATACCCGACTGCCGCCGCACAGATCAGAAGGAAGCCAAGGCCGGCAAGAAGCAGGAGGACCAGGGCTATTCGGCGCCATCGCGGTGATATCGGAAGGACATCGAGCAATTTCATGGAAATCTTCTCCAACGCCCTGTTATCGTGCCGATATTAGCGCAATTTCCATGCCGGGGACACACAGCATTCACCCGACTTCTTTGTTCAAAGAAGACCGGAACACAAAGGATGCATTCACAGATCTGCACATGCCGGACCTTCAGGATTCTGCGCCACGATTAATGAGGATCATAGATCTTTCTGCGCGAAGCATCTCCACACGCCCCGTGAATTCCAGTTCGATTTCAGCCAGGAAGTCTTCCCGTCCGGCATCGGCATCCAGGACATGCTCAAACCAGATAATGTTCGGGCACTTCCCGGGCGCCGGCACGGTGTCGCCCTTCTGAAGTTCTTCAAACGAGAAGCCGTTGCGGCTGGCATAATATTCCAGGCCATACCGGACAGCATGTGTCATCATATAGTCGGCCTCAGATTTTCTCGTAGGCTCGGTAAAAATGCGTGAAGACTGACAATCCTCCAACAATCCGGCAACCGTCTGCGCTCCTGCCCGCCAGCCCGTTTTGTCATAAGTGTCCTTGTAGATTGCGCGCCCCTGGGACAGGAGCGCAAACACGCAGACCGCGATCGCAGACCATCGCGGCGCTTGCGGTCCTCCCGCCAGCAGTGCCAGCGCGGTGATGATGCATCCCCCCGCTGCAATCAGGTACCGGTCAATGATGAGCGGCCGGACAGCATTGGCCAACACGAGGAAGCCGAAAAATCCGATCAGGACAGCGATCAGGACAAGCGGGTCGCGAACGTCCTTCCAGCTCAGGCGGCGCTCCAGCAGCAGGAGCAGGACATACACCGAGAGCCCGAATGCGACCAGGTTCCTGGCACCCGCCGACCAGATCTCGTCGATCATAACGAAAATTGCGTCGATCCGGCCCGTCTGAATCCAGTCGATGATGTCGGGACCGGAAGACAGACTCTGGATTATGAATAGCAACACGGCCGGCACCGCAGCAGCCGCGCTCACACAAAGGAAAGGCACGACACCCCGGCCCCGCTTCACCAGAATCAGTGCGAGCGTCATAAGCCCGCCCATGAAAGTCGAGAAATAGTGCAGGTTCACGAAGATCGCGAGCGACAGGCCCCAGAACAGCAATGGCTGCCACTCCCACCGCTGTTCACGCAGCTCCATCTGGAGAAGAACCCGCGCCAGTACGGCGACGGCAATGCCGGAAGAGAAGACCAGAAAATAGGCCCTCAGGTCCGGAAAAGTGCTCAGGAACATCGGCGATGAGGCATAGAGCGCGAGAAGTACGCATATCTGTCCTCGGTCGAGCGCCTTCTGCCGATAAGCATACCATGCAGCGCCAAGAACCAGCGGCACACCCAGAATATTCAGCGCCCGCAGGGCCCCGACATCCGTGACACCGAGTTTCTCGAAAATCTGGATCAGAAGATAGTGAAGGGGCGGATGAACCTCATTCGCCATGATCATCCAGAACTGGCGCCAGCTCTGTTCTGGTCTGGTCGAGGCGAGCGTCCAGAACTCGTCGAGCCAAAGCCCGCGGCCAAGCAATCCGATCACGGTCAGAAGTCCCAGCCCAAGGGCCAGAACGGCCAGAAGCCATTCCGTTCTCTCGATTGACCATTTCATAATCTACCCCGCCCCACATTCTATGGTTCGTCCCAAAAATTCCGTAGCACGCCGCCGGTTGGTCAGGCAACCGCACGTAATTAAACGCATCTACCAGTTATTGCAGGAGTATTTGGAGCGAGCGTTCTGAGCAGAAGGTGCAACCAAAAAGATCAAATGGTGCGGATGAGAGGACTCGAACCTCCACGCCTTGCGGCGCTGGAACCTAAATCCAGTGCGTCTACCAATTCCGCCACATCCGCGTTCCGGCGGAACCCTTAAGCGAGAGCGCGCGCGGGCACAACGGGTCACTGCACCGGAAGGCGCGCTATAAATGGTCCTTCCATGGTGTATTCATGGTGTTCTTCATTGCCTGAGCGGCGGCTTATCCAACACCCTGGATCAGCCAATCTCGCCGTGCAGCGCGCTCAGGATGTCAGGCACCTGACGCTCAAGGTCTTCCGAAATCAGACCCGCCCCGACGCGCCGCCCGGCCTCGCCATGAATCCATGCCGCCATGCTAGCCGCGACCAGCGTGTCAATTCCCTGCGCCATCAGGCCACCTGCAAAGCCCGCCAGAACGTCGCCCGAGCCCGCCGTTGCGAGCCAGCGCGTGGCGTGAATATTGACGACGGCACCGCCATCCGGCTGCGCGATCACTGTGTCCGGACCCTTCAGGAGCACGGTGCACCCGGTCTGGGACGCAGCCTGCCGCACGGCCTCGACCTTGTTCGTCGCGGTCTCCAGCAGATCCCCGAACAGGCGGTTGAACTCGCCGATATGCGGGGTCAGCAGGTCCGTTGGGCGGAGACGTTTGAACAGCTCATCCTGTTGTGACTCAAACACAGTCAGCGCGTCAGCATCAAGCACGGCACGGCCTGGCCCGTTCAGAATTGTCTCCACATTGGCGCGTGTCGACGGCGTGATCCCTGCCCCTGGGCCGGCGATAACAACCGAAGCCGTCTGGATCGCGCCGGAGAGCTCTTCGGTGCCATCGACAGGCTTCACCATCACGGCCGTCAGTTGGCTGGCATTGACCATCAGCGCCGATGGCGGCGTCAACAAGGTCGCCAGCCCGGCGCCGATCCGCAGGCCCGCCCGCACCGCCAGCCGCGCTGCGCCCGTTGATGAGACGCCGCCACTCAGGACTTTCAGGTGCCCCCTGCTATGCTTGTGATCCGCCATGCCGGGTTGCGGCAACAAGCGGAGCCACAGCATCGGACTATTCTCCATCAGCCGCGTCTGCACCGTCACGCCTATGTCGGCGACCAGGACATTGCCGCAATAGGCAGACGCCGGACGGAGCACATGCGCCGGACGGAGCGCGGCAAACGTGATTGTGCCTTCAGCGATGAAGCATGGCCCCAACGGTTTTGCCCGCAGGCCACAGATGCCCGACGGCACATCGATAGAGATCACACGACCACCGCGCTGGGCCAGTTGTGCCGCGACACCTTCCAGTGGCCGGGACAGGCCGCCACCAAACAATCCATCCAGAACAAGATCATGTGGCGCCTCAAGCGCATCTTCCAGCGTGCCGACAGGGCCTTCCCAAAGGGCTGCCGCCTTGGCAGCATCACCCGTCAGCTCGGCGACCGGCACCATGGAATAGACTTTCACATCCCGCCAAAGCTTCGACAACTTTGCGGCCGCCACGAAGCCGTCGCCACCATTCCCGCCCGGTCCGCACAGGACCTGAATGGAGCCTTCCGGCCAGTTCGCATGAACAAATTCGGCGACGGCATCGCCGGCGCGCTGCATCAGCTCGAAACTGTCGAGCCCCTGTGCAAACATCGCCTGCTCGGCGGCCTGCATTTCCTGTGGTGTGAGTATTGGTCTGCCCATAACGGGCTCATAGCACGCGTGTGGCAGCCTGGCTTCCGTATTCAATGACGCGCGGCACCGCACCACTGAAATCGACCTTGGTGATGGAGCAGTGACCAGGCTTGAACACAGTCGTCCGGGTGTCCTGATCAATCAGGCTGATCACGGCATTGATTGCGACGAAGTGGGAAAAGACCGCTGTATTGTCCGGCAGCAATGCCAGTGCCGCAGCAATCTTCTTGCGCCAGGCATCATGCTCAGCGCCCTCGGCATCCCATGTGCCGGCCATATAGGCGCGCAGCCATTCCACGCGATCGCCCACGCCTTCTGGCGTCTCGATCTCCGAAACAACCGGCTCGACTTGCGCAGTTACGCCCGCAAGGCGCTCGAACGCGGCCGCGGTTTCCCGGCACCGCTGCATAGGGCTACTGACAGCGCTACGCGCGCCCAGGTCAAGAAGAGTCGCCGCAGCCGCTTCTGCCTGTTTGTGACCAAGTTCGCTGAGCCCCGGATTGGGGTGGTTGCCCCAACTCGCCGCCGCTTCGCCATGACGGACGAGATAGATCATGCTGATACCCTCAATTCGGTCTTGTCGGGCGAACCGGTGTTTTGGATTCATCCCATTGCTTGCAGGACCGCTGATAGACCACGGACCCGCAATTGTTAAGGTGCGAGGCCCGCGGATCGCACGCCAACTCTCCTGATCCGCGAAACGTGATCGGCGGCTTGCCGACCACGCGACTCCGATGTTTTCGCTCAGGTGCCTATGCCTTGAGCGGTGCGAAGCAGAACCTCGCGCTGTCCTTGCTGACCGAAATCTGCGCGCAGGGATTCGCAAACGGGCCACTTGTTTACGTTGCGATCCACCGGCGCCACAGCACATCCCCCCGGATCCGCAACGGCCTGAATATTTGCAAACAGTCGTGCCAGCCTGAAAACCTCTGACCAATTTTGAAGCAACGCCGCACAAAAATCGACCACGCCTTAACCTCACGCCACCTGACACGCATGAATGTCTCGCCTAGGCACGGGAAGCCGCCTACCGGAGTCTACAGACAGACACTCAGCGGCTGGGAGAACACGGGCCATGAAAAAAATTGAGGCAATCATCAAACCGTTCAAACTCGACGATGTGAAAGAAGCGCTGCAGGAGATTGGCCTGCAGGGCATGACCGTCATCGAAGCGAAAGGATTCGGTCGTCAGCGGGGGCACACCGAACTCTATCGCGGCGCCGAATACGTGGTCGACTTCTTGCCGAAACTCAAAATCGAGATCGTGCTGGCTGACAGTGCCGTTGACGGTGCCGTCGAAGCGATCAAGAAAGCCGCTCACACCGACAAGATCGGCGATGGCAAAATCTTCGTTTCCGATATTATCGATGCAGTTCGGATCCGTACCGGCGAAACCGGCGAAACCGCACTTTGATCCGGCCAGACACACAAACAAATTCAGCAAATTATTGATGGAGGGCATTTCCAATGGCTGAAAACCTCATGAAGATCATGAAGGATGAAGACGTCCAGTACGTGGACCTTCGTTTCACAGACCCGCGCGGCAAGATGCAGCACGTGTCGTTCCACAAGGACATGGTTGACGCCGACTTCTTTATCGATGGCCAGATGTTCGACGGCTCCTCGGTTGCTGGCTGGAAAGCCATCAACGAGTCGGACATGCTTCTGAAGCCGGACACAGCGTCCGCAATTATCGATCCGTTCTTCCAGCAAACCACACTCGCCGTGATGTGTGACGTGCTGGATCCAATCAGCGGCCAGGCCTACAACCGCGACCCGCGGATGACCGCCAAGAAAGCCGAAGCCTATGTGAAGCAGTCCGGCGTTGGCGATACCGTCTTCTTCGGTCCGGAAGCGGAGTTCTTTGTCTTCGACGATGTGCGCTGGAGCGTTGAGCCCCATAATACCGGCTATTCCTTCGACTCGACTGAGCTGCCTGTGAACACGGGCAAGGAATACCCGATGGGCAACATGGGCCACCGCCCGGGCCCGAAAGGTGGTTACTTCCCGGTTCCGCCAATCGACTCCGAACAGGACATGCGCAGCGAAATGCTGTCGGTCATGGCTGACATCGGCCTCGACCCGGAAAAGCATCACCACGAAGTGGCTCCGGCACAGCACGAACTCGGTCTGAAATTCTCGACCCTGACCGTGATGGCTGACCGACTTCAGCTCTACAAATACGTGATCCAGAACGTTGCGCATTCCTACGGCAAGACGGCGACTTTCATGCCGAAACCGATGTACAAGGACAACGGTTCCGGAATGCACGTGCACCAGTCCATCTGGAGCGGCGGCAAGCCGCTGTTCGCCGGCGACAAGTATGCAGGCCTGTCCGAGACCTGCCTCTACTACATTGGCGGCATCATCAAGCACGCCAAGGCTCTGAACGCGATCACCAACCCGTCCACCAACAGCTACAAGCGTCTGGTCCCGGGCTACGAAGCACCGGTCATGCTGGCCTACTCGGCTCGCAACCGTTCGGCCTCGATCCGTATTCCTTTCGGCGACAACCCGAAAGCCAAGCGCATCGAAACCCGCTTCCCGGATCCGATGGCGAACCCATACCTCGCCTTCGCAGCCCTGCTCATGGCTGGCCTCGACGGCATCGAGAACAAGATCCATCCAGGCGACGCCATGGACAAGGACCTCTACGATCTGCCGCCGGAAGAAGCGAAAGCCATTCCGCAGGTCTGCGGCTCGCTGCGTGAGGCTCTTGCTTCCCTCGATGCGGACCGTGAGTTCCTCAAGAAGGGCGGCGTCTTCGACGACGATCAGATCGATGCCTACATCGACCTGAAGATGGAAGAAAACATGAAGTACGAGCTCCACCCGCACCCGGTCGAGTTCGACATGTACTACAAATACTGATCGCTCAGACGATCAGATCACCCGACACACGGGGGAAGGCCGGGCCGGTACCGAAAGGTACCGGCCCTTACCGTTTCAGGAACCAATCGCGCAAAACAAAAGCCCCGGTCCATCGACCGGGGCTTTGTAACTCTGTCGTCTGGAGACACCAGGTCAGCCAGCTTCTGGCTGGCTCTTCTTGGCGTGAACGTAAAGCGGCTCGGCATTGCCATCGACCACTTCCCCGCTGATCACGACTTCCTCGACACCGCGCAGGTTCGGCAGTTCGAACATCGTGTCGAGCAGAATGCTCTCCATGATGGAACGCAGCCCCCGTGCACCGGTCTTGCGGACGATGGCGCGGCGAGCCACGGCCGTCAGCGCATCCGGCGTGAAGGTCAGCTGGACATTCTCCATGTCGAAGAGACGCTGGTACTGCTTCAGCAGTGCGTTCTTCGGCTCGGTCAGGATCTGGATCAGTGCCTGTTCATCGAGGTCTTCCAAGGTGGCAATGACTGGCAGACGGCCGATGAATTCCGGGATCAGGCCGAAACGCTGAAGGTCTTCCGGTTCGACTTCGCGCAGGATCTCGCCCACGCCGCGGCCTTCCGGATCTTTCACCGGTGCGCCAAAGCCAATCGAGGCCGCTTCGCCGCGCGCAGAGATGATCTTGTCGAGGCCAGCAAACGCACCGCCACAAATAAACAGGATGTTCGTCGTGTCCACCTGCAGGAATTCCTGCTGCGGGTGCTTGCGTCCGCCTTGCGGCGGTACGGCCGCGACAGTGCCTTCCATGATCTTCAGAAGCGCCTGCTGGACCCCCTCGCCCGACACGTCGCGGGTGATGGACGGATTGTCCGACTTGCGGGAAATCTTGTCGATTTCGTCGATATAGACGATGCCGCGCTGGGCGCGCTCGACATTGTAGTCAGCCGCCTGGAGCAGTTTCAGGACGATGTTCTCGACGTCCTCACCGACATAGCCGGCTTCAGTAAGCGTCGTCGCGTCAGCCATCGTGAACGGTACATCCAGGATCCGCGCCAGCGTCTGGGCCAGCAGTGTCTTGCCGCAACCCGTCGGGCCGACCAGCAGGATGTTGGATTTCGACAGCTCTACGCCATCCGTTTTACCAGCATGAGACAGGCGCTTGTAGTGATTGTGCACGGCAACCGACAGGATGCGCTTCGCATAGGTCTGTCCGATCACATAGTCGTCAAGCACGTCGCAGATTTCCTGCGGTGTCGGGACGCCTTCGCGAGAGCGGACCAGCGAGGTTTTGTTTTCCTCGCGGATGATGTCCATGCAGAGTTCAACACATTCATCACAGATGAACACGGTCGGACCAGCAATGAGCTTCTTCACCTCATGCTGGCTTTTGCCGCAGAACGAGCAGTAAAGCGTGTTCTTGGAGTCGCCTGAGCCGGTTTGTTTGGTCATGCTTTCCTCAATGCCGGTTAAGGCTTAACGTGGTTTTAAGCGCCCAAACCCAGTTCCTTAACAGAACAATATGGGCATTGGCCTGCACTGCAAGTGCCGGGCCGCAATACGCGGGGACGCGCGATCTATTTGTCATCCTCTACGGCCCGGCGTTCGAACACCTTGTCGATGATGCCGAATTCCTGGGCTTCCTCAGCTGTGAGGAAGGTATCCCGATCCAGTTTCCGCTCAATTGCGTCGTAGTCCTGGCCGGTATGCTTGACGTAAATCTGATTCAGGCGCCGCTTAAGATCAATGATTTCTTCGGCATGGCGCTCAATATCCGTCGCAACGCCCTGATAGCCACCGGACGGCTGGTGGAGCATCACGCGGGCATTAGGCAAGGCAAAACGAGCCCCTGCCTCGCCAGCAGCGAGCAAAAGCGAGCCCATTGAGGCCGCTTGGCCAATACAGACTGTGGACACCGAGCACCGGATAAACTGCATGGTGTCATAAATCGCCAGACCAGACGACACATAACCGCCGGGGCTATTGATATACATGGCGATTTCTTTTTTCGGGTTTTCCGATTCGAGAAACAGCAGCTGAGCTGTAATCAGGGCGGCCATGCCATCATCGATACCACCGGTCACGAAGATGATCCGCTCTTTCAGAAGGCGCGAAAAGATGTCGAACGCCCGTTCGCCACGGCTGGTCTGCTCCACCACCATGGGGACTAGGTTGAGGGCAGTCTGGTACGAATTTGACATAAGTCGGGCCTCGGGCGTCGAAAAAAGGAATCTCTACTTTGCCAGAACTGGCAGAATGACTGATATTTGTCCACGCAGGCAGTGCTGCAAGAGGCGTTCCGCTGTGGAAAGCCTTAGCGAAACGGCCATTCAGCAGCCTTGCTGGGCAATTCACCGGCCGGATCCAGCATAAACGCCAGATAATCGTCATGTACCGTTTGCGCCTGAAGGTCCCTCAGCAGCATGTGGAACCCCTTTTCATAGTAGACTGTCCTGACATGCGACGGCAGCACTTTCGCGGTTCGTTCCACCCCCTTTGCCGGCACAACGTAATCATTTGCTCCATAAGACATGAGCGTCGGCAAGCTTGCTGGCAGGTTCGGGGCGCGTTCATGTGCCCGCTCCATCAGCGAAACAAGCCCATAGACCTGATCAATGCGATTGGTCGGCATCATCAGCGGATCAGACCAAGTCCGCTGAAGCATCTCGATATTGTCCGAGGGTTCGATCCGAACGAAACGCCTCGGCGGCTGAACGATCCAGCCCGGCCTGACGTGCGCAGACAGCCAGAGGCTGGTCCGGTAGGTGAGGTTCATTGCGCCCCAGCCCCGCAGGCCAGGTCCGGACGCGATAAACTGATCGGCAGCTGGCGGTAAATCGGAGCCAAACGCCGACATGGCCACCGACGCACCCATGGAAATTCCGACCACCGTGATCTTAGCATCAGGGTGACGCTGTCTGGCGAGGTCCACCGCCGTTCGAAGATCCTCCCGCATCAGGTCTTCGTCAGGCCAGATTCCTCTCTCAGGCGAACGGCCGAAGCCGCGCTGGTCGTAAGCGTAGACCGTCACGCCTTTCGACGCCCAATAGGGCGCCGCCATGTGGAACGCGTTCGCATAATCGTTCATGCCGTGCAGGCCGACCACAACATGTCCTGCGGCCTCTCCGGCCTCCTGCCCCGGCCAATAGGTCAGCCCCAGCTCGGCGCCGTCGAACGACACAAACTTGTTTTCTTCCACTTTCAGTTCGGGTGTCACGGTTTGCGTCATGGAGAGCGGTTCCTGAACCTTTGGCGTTGCACAGGCACTGACGGCCAGCATTGCCAGCACGATCAGCTTTCGGACAAGGCCGAACGGACCGCGCTCCGCAGGTCGGGCAGCACATCGTCCTCGAACCAGGGATTGCGCTTCAGCCATGCGGTATTCCTCCAGCTTGGATGCGGCAGGGTGAAAATGCGATCGCCAGCATAGGATTTCCAGTTCGCGACCGTCGCTGTCAGTGTCTTTTCGACCCGGCGCCCAAGATGCCAGCGCTGGGCATATCCACCGACCAGCAAGACCACGTCGATCCTGGAAAGCTGTTCCAGAACCCGTTGCCGCCAGACCTCAGCGCAACGCTTCATGGGCGGCAGGTCTCCACCCTTGGCATCATAGCCCGGAAAGCAAAGCCCCATTGGCAGGATCGCGATCCGGCTGGCGTCGTAGAATTCCTCCCGTGACAGGCCCATCCAGTCTCTCAGACGGTCACCAGACGGATCGTTGAACGGTGTGCCGGTCGTGTCTGCCAGATTGCCGGGAGCCTGACCTGCGACCAGAACGCGGGCGTCAGCTGACAGCTGGAAAATGGGGTTCGGCGCGCGTTCCATTTCCGCCTCACATAGGCGGCACCGGCGTATCTCATTAATCAGGGACTGGAGATCATCGCTCATGCGTCCATATTTGAGGGGGAATGTGGCCGCGAAAAGGAGTCCTGAGCATGAGCGAACCAATCTCGCGAAGAATTGAACCGAGAGCACGCGATCTGGGCGGTGGCTTCCGTGTTCGCCGGGTGCTGCCTTTCCATGCGCAACGCATGGTCGGTCCATTCGTCTTCTTCGATCATTTCGGACCCGTGGAATACGCGCCCGGTGAAGGCTTCGATGTGCGCCCGCATCCGCATATCGGTCTGTCTACCGTCACCTACCTGTTCGAAGGCGCGATAGAACATCGGGACTCCCTCGGAACAGATCTTGTCATTCGCCCAGGCGCAGTGAACTGGATGACCGCCGGACACGGCATTGTCCACTCGGAACGAACCCCAGCCCCGGAACGGGAGGCAGGTCAGAGCATGCACGGCCTTCAGACCTGGCTCGCGCTGCCGAAGACCCATGAGGATATTCCACCAGCTTTCGACCATCATCCGGCCGATGCGCTACCGGAATTCAATCACCGAGGCGCGCGCATGCGTGTGCTCGCTGGTGAGGCATTCGGAAAAGTCTCACCCGTGCAGTTCCCATGGCCAATCCTGTACGTGGCTTTCGAGGCGGATGAAGGCGCCAACCTGATCCTTCCACACACACTCGCCGAAGAGCGGGCAGTCTATCTCGTCAGCGGCAGTGCTGTGATTGGCGGTGAGACGTTCGGCGAAGGACAGATGCTCGTACTGGCCAGGGGCATCGATGTCGCCATTCGGCTGGAGCCTGGTACGAAAGGTGTGATCTGCGGCGGCGCGGCCATGGATGGGCCACGCAAAATCGAATGGAATTTCGTCGCCAGCGATCAGACGCTTATCGATCAGGCGAAACAGGATTGGCAACATTCGGTCAGCTCGGGTGGATCTGACCGCTTTCCAACGGTTCCCGGCGACGAAGAGGAATGGATCCCGCTCCCATGAGGCACAAGCTTGCCCCTCGCCCGGGCACGTGCAAAACCCCTCCTAACAGGATTGTTACGGAGAATCTCATGAAGAAGCTGTTCCTGGCAGCGTCCCTGCTGGCGTTGACCGCCTGTGGAGAACAAGCCGCCAAGGTCGACACCACCCCCGAAGCAGAAACCAATGCAGCTGCAGCGACACCGGACCTGCTGATGCCGCTTCCGGAAGGTACGGTCGCAGACATTTCGGCCGACGATCTGGCGGTCCGTATCAAAACTCTCGCAGACGATACGTTTGAAGGCCGGGGTCCCGGTACGCCGACAGGCGAAGCTGCAGCTGACTGGATTGCCGCCGAGATGAACCGGATTGGGCTAAAGCCTGGCGCAGCCAATGGCAGCTATCTTCAGGAAGTGCAGATGGTGAACCAGACCATCGACCCATCTGAATCCTATCTGTCGTTCTCGTCAGAAGACGGCACGGAGATCCCGACCACACTGAAAGACGATGCGGTAATCTGGACCAAGCGCCAGAATGCGACCGAGCTTTCCTTCGACCCGAGCGATGTTGTTTTTGTCGGTTATGGCGCGGTCGCTCCGGAATATGAGTGGAACGATTACGACGATCAGGATTTCACCGGCAAGACGGTCATCATCCTGGTCAATGATCCGGGCTTTGCAACACAGGACCCAGACCTCTTCAAAGGCAAGGCCATGACCTATTATGGCCGCTGGACCTACAAGTATGAAGAAGCGGCCCGCCAGAACGCTGCTGCTGCGATCGTCGTCCACGAAACAGCGCCTGCTGCTTATGGCTGGGACGTGGTCGCGAACTCCTGGTCAGGCGCTCAATCGGATCTCGTGCGCGCAAATGGTGGTGAGGACCGCACCACGATGGAAGCGTGGATCACCCGCGATAAAGCCGAAGAACTCTTCAAGGCTGCCGGGCTCGACTACGAGACGCTGAAGGATGCCGCCAAGGAACGCGGCTTCAAACCGGTGCCGCTCACCGGACTGAAGGCTCAGGGTGCGATCACCCAGAAGATTGAACCCCTGACCAGCCACAATGTCATCGGTGTACTCCCAGGCCAGACCACACCGGACGAGTATGTTCTGTACACGGCTCACTGGGATCACCTCGGCAAGAAGTCCGGCGAAAAGACCGGAGCTCCTGGCGAGGACTTCTACCAGGACCAGATCTTCAACGGTGCCGTAGACAACGCAACCGGCGCTGCCGCCTTGCTGGAAATTGCTGAAGCTATGGCGGCGCAATCGGTCGACCGCTCTGTCATGTTCCTGTCTGTCACACTGGAAGAGTCCGGACTGCTCGGTTCCGAGTATTTCGCGCAACATCCGACTGTGCCGCTGAACAAGATTGTTGCCGGCATCAACATGGACGGCTCCCTGCCGGTTGGGCGCACACATGACATGGTGGTGGTCGGTTATGGCGCTTCGGAACTGGAAGACATGCTGACAGAATACCTCGCCAAGCAAGACCGGGTCGTGAAGCCGGATCCCAAACCGGAAGCCGGATCGTTCTATCGCTCGGACCATATCTCGCTCGCCAAGCGCGGCGTACCGATGCTGTATGCCGATGGCGGTGAGGACAAGGTGGATGGCGGCATCGCTGCAGGCAAGGCAATCGCTCAGGCCTACAATGAGCAGCGCTACCACAAGCCCATGGACGAATACACTGACGATTGGGACCTTTCCGGCAATGTGGAAGACGTCACCGCGCTCTTCGAAGTCGGCAAGTCCATCGCCCAATCCGATGCCTGGCCGACTTGGTATCCTGGCAACGAGTTTGAAGCAGCCCGCAAGGCCAGCCTCGGCGAAAACTGATCGATCGCCCTCCGCCGGATCATACCGGCGGAGGGCAATTTACTTTGGAACCATTCAAGCATGCTTTCGTACCAGCACGGCTTTCACGCAGGCAATCGCGCGGACGTGCTGAAACATGCCGTACTTCATGCAATATTGAGCGCTACCGCCAAGCAATCGACCAACATCCTTTATGTTGAAACGCATTCCGGACGCGGACGGTATGATTTAAATAGCGCACAATCGACAAAAGGCGGAGAAGCACTCGACGGCATCCTGTCGCTCCTCGACGAAGGCTCACCCAAACCTGTCCGTCCATGGCTAGACCTCGTCAGAGAACGTGGCGTGAATGATTATCCGGGTTCTCCAGCGCTTGCGCAGCAATTGCTGCCCGCATCGACCCGCATGATCTTGTTTGAAAAACATCCAACCGAGTACAAGGAACTCGTCAAAGCCCTGGGCGAGGACGACCGGCTGCAAATCAAGCATGCCGATGGCTATTCGGGCGCACTCAAGCTTTCCCCCCGCAGCAATGAACAGATCGTCTGTTTCGTCGACCCGAGCTACGAAACCAGCCGTGACATCGACGCTCTGGCCCTGTGGACCCCGCGCGCCCTCAAGCGCTGGCCGAAGGGCATCCTTATTCTGTGGCTGCCACTCTTCAAAGACGGACGGGAAATCGAGTTCGGAGAGTACCTGACAGAGCTAGACGATTGTTTCGTGGCGGGTGCCCGCTGGCCGATGGATCCGTTGGATGAAGGCGCCCTGGAAGGCTCTGCCATTGTCGCCTATCGCTCGCCGGGGGCAGCGCGCGAAACCTCGCTTAACATAGCCAGTGCATTGCAGTCATGGTGGGCACGCTGAGCGGCGAGCCACGCCATATCCTGCTGGCGGGTGGCGGTCACGCGCACGCCGTCGCGCTGCATCAATTGGCGAACAACCCGCCGCAGCCGGAGACCCGGCTGACTCTCGTTTCACCATCTACACACAATCTGTACAGCGGCGCCCTACCTGGCGTGATCGCCGGACACTGGCAAGCTGACGACATTGGCGTTCCACTTCAGCCGCTTTGCGAAGCCATTGGCGCCCAGTTCATTCAGGACAGAATAGCTGCGATCAATCCAGAATCCCGGACAGCTATCCTGGGATCAGGCGAGTCAATTTCATTCGACGTGATGAGCCTGGATATCGGGTCCGGAATTCGCCCACTGGACGTCCCCGGCAGTGATGGCGCGATTATTCCGGTCCGGCCAATCGCACCCTTTCTGCAGAAATGGGAATCTGCACTGGAACAGATCAAGGCCAGATCCACTCCTTCCACAATCATCGTCACCGGGGCCGGACTGGCAGGCATCGAAGTCGCGCTCGCCATCCACTATCGTCTTCTGCAGGAAGGCATCACCACACCCGCGATTCACTTGATCGATCCAGGTGATGAAATTGCCGCATCCAGTGCAGCCGCACTACGTCGGAAACTTTACCGTGCGTTGGGCCGCTACGGCATAAACCTGATGCTGCAAACGAGCATTCGAGCCATTGAGAATGGTTGTGTCACGGTCTCGACAGGCGCCAAAATCGCGACCGCTTTCATCGTGAACTGCGCAGGGTCTGCCCCACACGACTGGGTGGCCCACACCGGTCTGAAAACTGCCAACGGACGTATCGAGGTGGATGCCTGCCTGCGTTCCATCAGTCACTCCCATATCTGGGCGGCTGGCGACACCTCGTATTTCCAGCCCAAATCTCTACCGCCCGCTGGCGTGTTCGCAGTTCGGGCCGGCCCTGTGATTGCGGAGAACATCCGCCGATTTTCGCAGGATAAAGATCTCGCTGAATACCATCCGCAAACCGATTATCTGAAGCTGGTAAGCTTGGGACAAAAGCGGGCCGTGGCAGAAAAGTTTGGGCTTACTCTCGAAGGCGGCTGGGTGTGGCACCTCAAGAAATCTATAGATTTCTCATTCCTGCGGGATCACAGCCCGCCGTCGAGCCACTGACAAAATAGCGTCGGCGGCAATTTCGGCAGATGAGTGACCGCCACCTTGCATTCGCGCAAGGGCTTCCTTCTGTGCCTGCCTCTGCGTGTCCAGAAGTTCCGGATACTTCAGCCATTTGATCGCGGTATCCGCGATCAGCTCAGGCTTCTGCCGAGTCTGGACGAATTCCGGCACGATTTCCTGATCGTCTGATACGATGTTCAGCAACGTGATATGCTGCTTCTTGTAGAGCAGTCCGCGCGCAAGCGCCCAGGTTAGCCAACCCGTCCGGTACGCCACGATCATCGGCGTACCCTGCATTGCCAGTTCGCTGGTCACGGTACCTGAACACGCCAAAGCCAAGTCTGCTGCAGCCATGGCATCATAACGTTCTTCTGGCGTGCGCAGCACTTCAGCCCAGCCAGACACAT
Organism: Hyphomonas sp. GM-8P; assembly: GCF_003263315.1. Lineage (NCBI taxonomy): Bacteria > Pseudomonadati > Pseudomonadota > Alphaproteobacteria > Hyphomonadales > Hyphomonadaceae > Hyphomonas > Hyphomonas sp. GM-8P. The sequence goes on along the minus strand of NZ_AWFE01000127.1, from coordinate 54,014 downwards.
CCGGAAACGCCTCGTCAAACGCCTCAGCCATATTTGCAGCTGGTGAAACGATAATACGGACGCCCGGCACAGCTGCAGCAACCTGTTTCGCAGCCTCAAGCAGCGCTGGGGCGACTTTGGCCAGTTCGCTCCGCCGGCTACCCGGCAGAACGAGGCAGATTTTTTCGTCCTTTCCAAGGCCACGCGCGGCGCGGAATTTCTGCCCATCTCCCGGGGTGTTCCGCGACAAGGCAGGATTTCCGATAACGGTCGTCGGCAAGCCAAACGGCTCATAATAGGGCGCTTCCATGTCATGCATGCAAAGCAGATGGTCCACTGTCGCCGACAGCGTCTTCGCCCGGCCGGGCCGAGTTGCCCAAACCTGGGGTCCAATGAGTTTGATCAGCTTTATGTCTGGTGCTCGCGCACGAACCCGCTGTGCGACCCGCAACATGAATCCCCACGAATCCACAAGCACAACAACATCTGGTTGAAACGCAATAATGGCATCAGCCGCGGCATCCGCCAGCTTTACGACGGTACCATAGGCCCGAATGCCTTCAGCAAAACCAAGAATGGAAAGGGGTGAAATATCAAAAGGCGAGTGAATGCCAACGGATGCGAGTTCCCTGCCGCCAATTCCCGCGAGCTCCACATCGTACGTCTTCCGACGGATCTCTTCGACCACTTCGCGGGCCAGCAAATCGCCGGAGGCTTCTCCCGCGACCATGAATATGCGCAAAGGCTTCACGAAACTTCGTCCGGTTTAAAACCATAGATGAAAACGCCCAACCGGTCGGCCGCAGCTTCCATGTCGGCGCGCCGCAGCAGCAAAGCCCCGCCTGCCTCAACCGCCAATCCAGCGAGCCCGGCGGCAGCAACAAGCTCCACTGTAGAAACGCCAGTAGTCGGCAGATCTATTCGGCGCTCCTGATCTGGTTTCGGGCGCTTTGCGAGCACACCACGGCGAGCGTCCGGTTTTCCCCGAATGGCTTCCGGAAGCGCGGCGCAACGCTTCAGCATTTCGTCAGTGCCCTCCTGCGCTTCGACGGCGAGGACAAGCCCATCGCAGACCACGCACCCCTGCCCGATGTCGAGCGCACCTGTCGCAGACGCAACCTTCGCTGCGGCCCTGATATCCGCCAGATTCTCTTCATTTGGCTCAGGGCCAGCAATCAGCCCCACCGGTGCGAGCAGCGCTTTATTGGCCTCTTCGCTGCCAATCACATTGAAGCCATGCTTCTCGAATTCCCTGACGAGCACTTTGAGCAAGGCGTCGTCCCCCTTGCGGGCTTCTGAGACCACTTTGGGCAGCAGCATGGCGCCCCGCATGTCCAGCTTGAGGTCCTTGAAGTTCGGGCGTTTCACAATCCCCGCAAAGACGACATCCTTGCAGCCAGCGGACTTCAGCCGTTCGATCACGCCTCCGATTTCTCCGAGACCGACTACCGCACCCGGATATTCGGCGAGGGCTGGCTCTTCGAAGCCCTTCAGACGGAGAACATAGACTCCCTGCCCGCTTGCGACAGCGTTACTGGCAATGGCGACCGGAAGTTCGCCCAGCCCTGCAATCAGTCCCAGCGGCGCGGTCATCGATCAGGCCGGCTTGCAGATCGGCCGGTCTCCGCCTGCCTGAATAAAGGAGATAAGTTCCATGGCGAGCGGCTGGTCTGCAAAATCCAGCGCAGCCTTGGCAAGGCGGTCCTTGAACAGACCTTCGCCGAAAAAGACTGCCTTGTAAGCACCGCGGATCTGCATCAGCTGGCCTTTGTCGAAACCGCGCCGCTTGAGGCCTACCATGTTCAGGCCGGAAAGCTTGGCATGATTTCCCACGACAGACCCAAAAGGTATCACGTCTTCGACAACAATTGCGCCGCCACCGATGAATGCATTCCGTCCAATGCGGGAGAACTGGTGTACCGCCGCGAGTCCGCCAAACCAGACATGGTCACCCACCTCGATGTGTCCGGCCAGTGATACATTGTTCGCCATGACAACGTGATTGCCGATCTGGTTATCATGAGCGATGTGCGCACCAATCATGATGTAGCAATGATCACCGACTTTCGTCAGGCCACCGAACTTTGGCATGCCCGCGTGGGCAGTGGCATATTCGCGGAAGGTGCAGTTCTCGCCCACCTCAAGACGGGACTCCGGCGTGTCTTCGAACCCGATCACCTGTGGACTGCAGCCCAGCGTCGCGTGAGGGAAAAGCACGCTGTTGCGGCCAAGACGAGTATGACCTGCCACCACTGCATGAGAGTGCAGCTTGCACCCATCGCCGATCTTCGCATTTGCACTGACATGGCAAAACGGACCGATCGCGACATCCGTGCCCAGCTGGGCGCCGTCTTCAACAAACGCGGTAGGATGAATCTGTGTCGGCATGGCTGCTTCTCTGAATTTCAGCGCGAAGGAAGCGCCGATCAGCTATTTTTCTTCGGGTTTGCCTGTTTCTGCAACCATGCGACTTCACGCATCCACTGGCGAATAGGTTTCGCCGGCGTGCCGCCCCAGGTTTCACCGTCTTCAATATTGCGGAAAAGGCCCGAAGACGCAGCGAGACTGACACCTTCGCCGACCTCAACGTGGTCTGCGATACCGACACGTCCTCCCAGCATGGACTGGCTGCCGACCCGGACCGAACCCGAGATGCCGCCAAAGGCGGCCATGACGACGGACCGACCGAAAACGACATTGTGCGCGATCTGGCAAAGATTATCGATCTTGGTGCGCTCACCGAGGATCGTGTCTTCGAAGACGCCTCTGTCAATACATGTATTGGCGCCGATGGAGACATGATCCTGAAGGATGACCCGGCCAAAATGGGGAGCATCACGCTGGCCGTCAGGAGAAGCAAGCACGCCGAAACCGGTTTCTCCGATACGGGCCCCCGCCAGCAGCGTCACATGATCGCCAACCAGTGCGCAGAACACGCTGGCATTTGCTCCGATCTGACAGTGCCGGCCTATCTGAACGCCCGGACCGATCGAGACATTGGGGCCGATCCAAGTGCCTTCGCCTATGACGGCGCCGGGCCCGACAACCGCCCCTGGAGAAACACGCGCATCCTCATGCACCTGGGCATCAGGCGAGATACGGGCATCACCCGTCCAGTCCAGATGACGCGGCCGGTACATCGCCAACGCTGCGACGGCATGGGCGTAGCGGGGCAATGGCACGACCAGTTTTGCCGCGCCTTCCGGCACATATTTCAGGTTGGCTTCGTTCGTCATGAAGATCCCGGCATTTACCGAAATCTCGGGAGCAGACTTTCCATCGCCATCCAGGAAGGCAAGATCGCCCGCTTGGGCATTTGCGGCAGAGGCGATACCCGTCACACGCAGGTCGCCATCCCCATCAAGCGCCGCGCCGGTCAATTCCGCTACTTGGCCAAGCGTCAAAGCCCCCAATGGCGCATAGAACCGCGGATCGACCGTCACGATATGCTCCGTTACTGCGGATTAGCCGGCTGATCCGGAATCTTCTGACGCGTAACCGTCAGGGTCGGCGTCGCAGCGTCGAGTTTCTGGATCACCAGAGCCGTCGCATCGATGGAGTCGGCAGTGTAGACTACAGAGCTCTTGGAAACGACCATTTGAGCGTTCTTTTCCTGAATGACCTGAAGCAGAACCGGCTCAAGCGCCTTGTTGAAATTCGCCAGAGCGACGCGTTCCGTCAGGGAGAATTCCTGGGATGCGCGCTGAGCCTTGGCGGCAAATGCGTTTGCCTTCGCCTGATAGCCATTCAGTTCGGATACCAGAGCCGCATCGGCATTGACTTGCTCACGCGTCTTTCCAGACAGCTTCGCGTCCAGGGCCTTACCCTGCGTTTGAAGCGTGTTCCGTTCCGGCGTCAGTTCGCCGTTCATTTGCGTTTCGATATTGTTGAGCTTGGTCGCCATATCCTTGCCAGCTTTGCTGTCGCGAAGGATCTTCACTTCATCGATGGCGATAACATTGCTGCCTTGCGCGACAGCCGCAGGCGCCGTGAAAGCGGCGCTGCCGATAAGCAATGCGAAGGCAAACAGGAGTTTCTTGAGGTGGGACATGCTAGTCTCCATTCTGGGGGCTTGCGATTAGAAGCGTGTTGAAGTCGAGAACCGGAACGTCTCTGTCCGGTCATAATCCTCGCTGCGGAGGATCTGAGAGAAGTCGAAGCGGATCGGGCCGAACGGCGAATTCCAGAATACGCTGAGGCCCGCTGAAGCTCGCAGCGATGCCGCATCCTTGGTAAGCCGCGCAGCGGGCAAACCCGTGTTCGGGTCGATCGTGAAAATGGTCGGAGCTTTGTCCGGACCACGAAGCGTGCCCAGCGAACCGGCATCCATGAAGAGTGCGCTCTTGATGCCATACTCTTCCGGGAACACATTTGGCAGACTCAGTTCGAACGTACCCTGATAATAGGCATTCCCGCCCTGCGCGTTCAGGCGCCGGGTGGCAACGACCTCACCAGTTGCCGGATCGACCACTCGGAGAATCTCCCGCGGGCCGAGGCCAGCGACATCAAATCCGCGGAACGTCGAACCGCCCCGGAAGAAGCGATTGTTAATCCGAATGCCTTCCCCATTCTCCAGCGGGAAGACATAGCCGCCAGACAGGCGTGCACTGGCCACAACGCCCTTCCAGATACCGCGATAGAAAGATGCCCGCGTTTCTGTACGTAGATAGTGCACGTCACCACCAACACCTGCCAGATCCTGACTCAGGGAGAAATCAAATCCGCGGGTTGGTGTAATCGGATCGTTGGTGCGATCCCAATAAAGCTGATACCCGAGAATACTGGAGAGATCAGATCGCTCGGACCGGCAGATCGTTTCCCGGAAAAGATAAGACGGGTCGCACCGGTCAAGAACAACTTCCTGACCCTCTATGGCATCATCAGGACCCGCTGTCCGGTAACGGTCGTCGCTGGTATCGTCCGGAGTGTCCTGACCGGCAGTCTGGATAACACGGGTCGACGGTAGCCCCGTCGCGATATCGATCAGATATGGCACATCCGTCACGTCGATATCGTCATACTGCAGACGATAGCTGAGCCCCAGCTGCATGCGTTCGGTCAGCGGGAAACCCAGGCGAACGCCTGCACCATAAGTGTCGCTGGTGAAGTAGGAGATGTCGCCGAAGTCCTTTCGGGTCGCAAACATGTCTATGCCGGCAGACAGATTGCGGTCCAGGAAGCGTGGCTCAGTGAAGCGAAGATCCAGAACCTGCTGTCGGCTGGACGCAGAAACACGCGCAACAACCGACTGCCCGCGTCCACGCAAATTCCGCTGGCTGGCAGACAGGTCAATCAGGTAGGAGTCGACTGAAGAGAAACCCGCGGCGAACGAAAGTTCGCCGGTGGGCTGCTCCTGAACCGTCACATTGACCACGGTCCGGTCAGGCTCATCCGTTGCAACTTCCTCGATCTCGACTTCCTTGAAGTAGCCGAGCGCCCGCACACGGTTCTTGGAACGGTCCAGAAGAATCCGGTTGAAAGCGTCGCCTTCGGAAATTCTCAGTTCCCTGCGGATCACGCGGTCCAGTGTCTGCGTGTTTCCGACAATGTTGATGCGGTCGATGTAAACACGCGGGCCTTCGTCCACCACGAAGGTCACGTCGATGCGGCCCGTATCCGGGTTCACATCGAGCTGCGGACGAATGTCGACAAACGCATAACCCGCAATGCCCGCCGCATAGGTCAGGGAGTCAATCGTGCTTTCGATCAGGTCACCTTTGAACAGCGCGCCTTCCTGAATCGGCACCGCGGCGCGAAGGGCTTTGGCGTTCAGTTTTTCGAGCGCTGTCTCAACCTTGACCTCACCAAAATCGTACTGGCGCCCCTCATCCACCGTCATGGTGATGTAGAAGTCTTTCTGGTCCGGGGTCAGCTCGGCCACTGCCGAGGTCACGCGGAAATCATAATAGCCGTTGTTCTGATAGAACTGACGCAGCTGGTCGCGGTCGTATTCCAGGCGTCCCGGATCGTAGTTGTCGTTGGAGCTGAAGAAGCGCCAGAAACGGGATTGCTTGGTGACGATTTCGCTGCGCAGACGGGAGTCCGAGTAGGCTTCGTTACCGATGAAGTTGATCGAACGGACACCCGTGACCGGACCTTCCGTGATCTGGAAAATCAGATCGACGCGGTTCTGCTCCAGCGGCTTGTATTGCGGCTCGACCTTTGCAGCAAAACGGCCCGACTGGCGGTAGAGCTCGAGAATACGCTGCACATCGTTCTGCACCCGCGCTGCCGTAAAGATACCGCGCGGCTCGGCCTGGATCTCTTCCTTGAGCTTGTCTTCCTTGAGTGCCTTGTTGCCCTCGAAAATCACGCGGTTGATGATCGGGTTCTCAACAACACGGACAATGAGGTCATCGCCAAGACGATCGATGGAAACGTCTGCAAAAAGGTTGGTCGCGAACAGCGTCTTCAGCGACAGGTCGATGCGGTTGGGGTCGAATGCATCCCCGGGTTCCAGCAACAGATATGACTGGACGGTCCGTGCTTCGATACGCCTGTTTCCCTGGACCACGATCGAACGGATCGTTCCCCCATACCGGTTGTCTTCCTGCGCCTGAGCCGAGCCGGTAACGCCCGGCACGCTTTGAAGCGCGAAGACGCTGGTCGCCATGAAGGTCGCTGCAAGAAACTTACGCATCGTCGAATTAACTCTCTGATTAGTCCCTGATCCGGCCGGCTCAGCCGCCCCCGCCGCCGAAAACGCCGGTTTCGATGACATCGCCCCATGTGATGACGACGACCATCCCCAATAACAGGATGAGACCGAATGTCAGGCTCACTTCCTGCACTTTTTCCGGCAAATGGCGGCCGGTCAGGGCTTCGTATGCATTAAATACAAGGTGTCCGCCATCCAGCACCGGCAGCGGCAATAGGTTAAAAAAGCCGATCCCCACGGAGATCGATGCACACATTCCAAGGAGCATCCAGAACAGCTCGGACACACGCGTGCCAACCGAGACATCTTCCTGTGCCCACACCCGGTTCACGATTCGGCGTGACACATCGCCAATCCCGACCGGTCCGGACATTGTATGAATCGACATACGTCCGGTGATGATCCGGCTGAGCATGGTGACAGTCTGCTCAAGTGTCTTTCCGGTCTGGATAACACCCTGTCCGAGTGCTTCTGCCGGATTGTAACGGGTCGGTTCCTGAACGCTGACGCTGGCCAGTTTTACACCGATAGTGCCTTGGGGCACCTGCTGGCCGACTTCATTCTCACGCACCACTTCCTTGGGTGTAACGGTGAGGGTCTGCTCCGTGTCGCCGCGGCGAACCACGAAGTCGACTGGCGTATTGGGGTTGAGTATCGCGGCCAGCTGAATATCGCTGGCCGTTTTCACAGCCTTGCCATTGGCTGATATGACGATGTCTCCAGCTTCCATCCCTGCCACTGCGGCGGGGGTGCCTTCTTCAACAGAATAGATACCGATCTCCACATTCGGACGGCCGAAGGTACCGATCATCAGAGCAAATATGAGGCTGGCGAGCACAAAATTGGCGAAAGGCCCGGCCAGGCTGACAAGCGAGCGCTGCCCAACACTGAGTTCCGGATAAGGCCGCCCGACGAGGCCACCCTCAATCTTGCCGATATCGCCCGCAGTCTGCGCTTCGCCGGCGAACTTCACGAAGCCGCCGAGCGGGATCCAGTTGATGCGCCAGCGAGTGCCGCGCTTGTCCTTCCGTTCAAACAGAGGACTTCCAAAACCGATTGAGAAGGATTCGACAGCCGCCCCGAAAGCACGGCCGGCAAGGTAATGACCATATTCGTGGACGATCACCACGATGCCCATCATGAAGATGAGGCAAGCCAGAAACAATGGACCTTGGCTCAGCAACTCACCCAAGCGTACTACCCTCCGCCCCACCACCCGGGGCCCGCTTCAAGACGTCTCCAGCCGCAGAACGCGCGAACCGGTCCAGATAGCCGATCTCTTCTAGCGAACTACATGCCATTCCGGCCATATTGCCGGAAAGGAAGCGACTCAACACTTCCTTTACCACCCAGCTTATGTCCAGAAACCCGCATTGGCCCGCAATAAATGCAGAAACGGCGGTTTCATTAGCGCAATTTAATACCGTTGTAGCGCCCGGACCGGCGGAAAATGCCTCACGCGCCAAGTCCACCGCAGGAAATTTTGTACCGTCCACCGCCTCAAAATCGAGTTTTGCGAGGGACACAAGGTCGAGCCGGTTCACCGTGGTCGCAACACGATCCGGCCAGCCTAAAGCGTACGAGATTGGTGTCCTCATGTCCGGAGCGCCGAGTTGCGCGATCACCGATCCGTCCGTGAAGTGCGCCATGCCGTGAATAATCGACTGGGGGTGAATGATCACATCGATCTTATTGGCTGGGACATCGAACAGATAAGCCGCCTCGATCAGCTCCAGAGCCTTATTCATCAAAGTGGCACTGTCGATCGAGTTCTTGATCCCCATGGCCCAGTTCGGATGCGCCGCGGCCGCTTCCGGGCTGGCGGTGCGCATCTCATCCAGCGTCGCCGTCCGAAACGGTCCACCTGAGGCCGTGATGGTCAGCCGCTCCAGCGACTTGCCGTCACCGAGGCATTGGTGAATCGCGCTGTGCTCTGAATCCACCGGCAGGACCATTACGCCGGCCTTCCTGGCTTCTTCAAGGATCAGCCGACCGCCGCAGACGACGCTTTCCTTGTTGGCTATCGCCACATCATTGCCTGCCTGAACGGCCGCCAGCGTCGATTCCAGCCCCGCAGCACCAACAATCGCCGCAAGGACCCTGGCAGGCCGCGTTGCCGCTTCCGTCACGGCCGCGGCACCGCCAGCAGCTTCAATTCCGCTACCGGCCAACCGGTCCTTCAGGATCGGCAGCTGCGTTTCATCCGCGATCACGGCGATCTGCGGCCGGCATTCGAGCGCCTGCTCTGCCAGTTTCTCAACGTTACTACCGGCCGTCAGGGCAATGACGTCGAACCCGGCGCCGCCACTCTGATTTTCGTACTGGATGACATCGAGCGCCGAGCACCCAATGGAGCCTGTCGATCCCATAACAGAAACAGCACGCCTGGAAGTCATGCCTGCAGCCCAAGCATGTCCGGCAGGTCAGGCGCAATGTGGAAAGCCAGTACGGTTATGAAGGCAACCGCACCAAGACCATCGACGCGATCCATAACTCCGCCATGCCCAGGAAGGATCGATCCGGAATCCTTGACGCGGAAACGCCGCTTCAAGCCGCTTTCGAAAAGGTCACCCAACTGCGCCACCACGGAAATGGAGAGGCCTGCCAGGATCCAGCCCGCAAAGGGCACACGCTGGATGTCGGCCGCTGCGATGCCGCAGACAACACACGCAACGACAGCCCCAATCGCGCCGCTCCAGGTCTTGTTCGGGCTCTCTTTCGGTAGCAGCCGCGGACCGCCGAGCCCGCGGCCCGTAAAATAGGCCGCCGCATCGGAAGCCCAGACGAATGACATGAAATAGAGCGCAGCAGACCGGCCATCCCATGGCCCTTCCCGCAGCAACCACAAGGATGCTGGCATCAAGGTCACGTAGACGAGACCGAACACAGCGCTGCCCCGGTGATTCCAGCCACCCTTCGCTGTCATCGCCGCAAAGACGGCTCCAGCGAGAATTACGCCCAGCGCGATGCCTGAATTGCTGAGAGGAAGTGCCAGGCACGCCAACGCAGCGAACGCGACCAGCAGCATGGGTTTGATAAAACCGCTGATATGCCCCCATTCCCAGGCCATGACGCCCGCTGCCGCCGCGCAAGCCACAGCCAGCCCCCAACCGCCGGACCAAACTGCGGTCAGCCCGAGCGGGATCAGGATGGCTGATGATATCAGCCGCAGCCCCAGATTTGAAAATCTGAGTTCCCGGGGGGTCCAGTCTCCCATCAGTGCGGCTCCGACGTCACGGCACCGAACCTGCGTTCCCGATTCCGAAAGTCTGCGATTGCCTGTTCCAACGAAGACTTGTCGAAATCCGGCCAGAGCACGTCCGTAAAGATCAATTCGGCGTAGGCAGCCTGCCAAAGAAGGAAATTGGATAAGCGGTATTCTCCACTGGTCCGTATCAGCAAGTCGGGATCCGGAATGCCATCTGTATCCAGAAACTTGGCAAATGCGGTCTCATCGATTTCTTCGGCTTCGAGTTCACCGTTCTGGATTGCCGCTGTGAGCTTCTGCGCAGCACGGAGGATCTCTTCCCGGCCACCATAGTTGAATGCGATGTTGAGGTAGAAATCGGAATTTTCGGCTGTCTCCCGCTCCGCCTTGTCGACGAGCTCCGCGATATCTGTGGGCAGACCTTGCCGACGTCCAATGACGCGGATCCGGACCCCCTCCCGCTTCAACCGGCCGAGGTCGCGCTGTACATAGGCTTTCAAAAGGCCGAACAGCGCACTGACCTCCGCCGCGGGACGGCGCCAGTTTTCGGTGGAGAACGAGAAAACGGTCAGATACCGGATGCCAAGCTCCGGTGCGGCCTCGACCGTCCGGCGCAACGCTTCAACCCCGCGCTCATGGCCTGCCGCACGCGGCAATCCCCTGGCCTTTGCCCAGCGTCCATTGCCATCCATGATGATGGCAACATGCTGCGGCCCCGGCAGCCCCTGTGCCCCGGCGCCCTCTGAAGCGGGGGCGGGTTCACCGGACATCAGACCTGCATGATCTCCGCTTCCTTGGCCTTCAGCGCATCGTCGACTTTCGCGACATAGATATCGGTCAGCTTCTGGACTTCATCGGACAGGGCGTGGTGCCGGTCTTCGCTGATCTCGCCGTCCTTTTCCATCGCCTTTAGGCTATCCATGCCGTCGCGGCGAATATTGCGGATCGCGACGCGCGCCGCTTCGGCATACTTGCCTGCTACTTTCTGAAGTTCTTTCCGGCGTTCTTCATTCAGCGGCGGGATCGGCAGGCGAAGGTTCTGGCCATCGACCACTGGGTTCAGACCGAGGCCGGACTCCCGGATCGCGCGATCTGCAGCGCCGACGACAGCTTTATCCCAGACATTCACAGACAGCATTCGCGTATCGGTGACTGTCACGGACGCCACCTGGTTCAGCGGAACAGTCGAGCCATAGGCAGGCACCATGATGGAATCGAGCAGGTTCACGGATGCACGACCGGTGCGCAGGCCGCTGAATTCTGTTGAGAGCGATGTCAGTGCGCCTTCCATGCGGCGCTCGAGATCTTTCTTGTCATAGCTCATTTGGAAGACGCTCCCTTGTTCGTAATTGTCGTCGAGGTGCCCTGACCGTGCAGCACTTTCAGAAGCGACCCTTCCTCCTTCAGTGAGAACACCACGATCGGGATGTTGTTGTCACGCATCAGGCTGACTGCAGAAGAATCCATCACACGAAGGTCTTTCACCAGCAACTCCTGATAGGACACATCGTCATAGCGGGTGGCGGAGGCATCCAGCTTCGGGTCGGCCGTGTAGACGCCATCCACCTGCGTGCCTTTCAGCAAGGCATCGCAGTTCATCTCAATGGCGCGCAGGGCAGCGCCAGTGTCTGTGGTAAAGAACGGATTGCCGATTCCCGCAGCAAAAATGACGATCCGGCCCTTCTCCATGTGGCGCTGGGCACGGCGGCGGATGTAGGGCTCGCAGATCGCTTCCATATGAATCGCAGACAGGACGCGGGTCGGCACATCCATATTCTCCAGAACACTCTGCATGGCGAGGGCGTTCATTACCGTGGCCAACATGCCCATGGAGTCTGCCTGAGCCCGCTCCATGCCCTTCGCGGCACCGGCAACGCCTCGGAAAATGTTACCGCCGCCGATGACCAGGCAGATCTCGGCGCCAGCATCGCGCGCGCCCTTGATGGCCTTGGCAAACTTCTCGCAGGTCGGGATATCGATTCCGAACTGGCCGGGGCCCATGAGGGCCTCCCCTGACAGCTTAAGCAGTACGCGTTTGTACTTGAGTTTGCTTGTCTCGGGATCCCCGCTCGGCATCGTCATTTTCCCTTCGCTGGAAGCCTTATGGCCTCCTAAAAGATTCCCGGCCGCCTGTCATGGGCGACCGGGATGTTCAAAGCCCCTTGCGGGCGGAAAGGCAAGCCTGATCAGGCGCCTTTTGTCATGGAAGCGACTTCATCTGCGAAGTTGTCCTCTTCCTTCTCGATGCCATCACCGAGCTTGAAGTTGACGAAGCCTTTCAGTGTGGCGCCCTCGCCTTTCAGGAACTCACCAACCGTCTGGTCAGGGTTCATGACGAAAGGCTGCTCAACCAGCACGACTTCCTTGTAGAACTTCTGCATGCGGCCAACGATCATCTTCTCGATAACATTGTCCGGCTTTCCGCTTTCACGCGCCTGCTCGGTCAGGACGCGCTTTTCAGCTTCGACGATGGCCGGGTCCAGCTCGTCTGTCGTTGCAGCAGCCGGCGACGTGGCAGCGATATGCATTGCAACCTTGCGGCCGATTTCGTCCAGGTCACCCGAACCGTCGAGCGCGACCAGCACACCCACTTTGCCCATGCCAGGAGCTTCTGCGTTGTGGATGTAGGAAGCGACCTTGCCTTCAGCCGTCAGTTTGGCGGAGCGGCGCAGGGTCATGTTCTCGCCAATCGTCGCAACAAGGCGCTTGATCAGGTCGTCGACAGAGCCTTCACCATCCGGCGATGGCGCGGCAGCAAGAGCCTCGACGGAACCGTCGGTGTTCAGGGCTGCCTTGGTGATGCCGGCCAGAGCGGTCTGGAACTTTTCGTTACGGGCAACGAAGTCCGTTTCGGCATTCAGTTCGACGATTGCGCCGGACTTGCCGTCTTCGGAAACCTGCACAGCCACCAGGCCGTCAGCGGCCGTACGGCCCGACTTCTTGGCAGCTTTGGACAGGCCCTTGGCACGGAGCCACTCGGTGGCCGCCGCTTCGTCACCATTGTTTTCGACAAGCGCCTTTTTGGCGTCCATCATGCCTGCGCCCGTTTTTTCACGGAGCGCCTTCACAAGCGCAGCTGTAATCTCAGCCATAGCTTTATTCCCTCAGTCTCGATTGTACCGGTGCGGTTTATGCGCCGGCTTCGTCAGCCGTTTCGTCTGCTGCAGCAACATCAGCATCCACAACGCCTGTAACGTCTTCCAGCTCGCCCAGATCCATGCCGAGACCGGCGGAGGATTCTGCAAGGCCGTCGAGAACGGCATCGGCGAACAGGTTGCAGTAGAGCGAGATAGCGCGTGCAGCGTCGTCATTGCCCGGGAAGCCGTAATCGGCGTCTGCCGGATCACAGTTCGTATCCAGGACGGCCACAACCGGGATACCCAGCTTGCGGGCTTCCTGAACGGCGATGGCTTCCTTGTTGGTATCGATCACGATCATGGCCGACGGCAGGCCGCCCATGTCAGCGATACCGCCCAGAGATTTATGGAGTTTCTCACGGCGGCGCTCGAGGTCGAGCAGCTCTTTCTTGGTCAGGCCGGCGCCACCACCCGTTTCAAACATCGCGTTCAGTTCGCGCAGCTGCTTGATCGAGTTGGACACGGTAGACCAGTTGGTCAGCGTGCCGCCGAGCCAGCGGTGGTTCATGTAGTACTGGGCGCAGCGCTGCGCGGCTTCAGCGACCGGCTCCTGGGCCTGGCGCTTCGTGCCGACGAACAGAACGCGGCCGCCCTTGGCCACCGTATCACGCACGAACAGCAGTGCCTGGTGCAGAGCCGGCACAGTCTTGGAAAGGTCCATGATGTGAATGCCGGAGCGGTCGCCGTAGATGTACGGCTTCATACGCGGGTTCCAGCGGTGGGTTTGGTGACCGAAGTGAACGCCAGCTTCGAGCAGCTGACGCATGGTGAAGTCAGGTAGGGCCATCGATTGTCTCCATCCGGTTGGCCGTCACGGGTGGAACTTTGGACCCCAATGGCCCGCAGCACCGGATGCACCCGTGAACTGGTTTAAGATGAGGCGGCTTATACAGATATTCCCTTGCCGGGCAAGCGGTCTGAGGCCTGTTTTGGCAGGACTTCAGGTGATCATTTCATGACTATACTGGACTATGTCATGAACCCGGCATGCCCTAGATGGAGCATCAGGCGGCTTTCAGGGGCTCCACACGCTCCACGCCTGGCACGTCCTTCAATGCCCGCTGGGCTTTCAGGCTGATCGTGTAGGTCGCCGGCAGCTTCAGAATCACCAGCCGGCCATCCTCCAGCGGCACCTCGACCAGAATGTCACCGCGCTCGGTATCAGGCAGCTTGGCGAGGTGACCGACCACGCCCGCGATCTCCGCCGGATTGGCCCCCACGGCGAGACGCACCTTCAACGCCCCCATGCCCCGGCTGAGACGGGCCGATTCCAGTGGCAGGACCCTTTCGGCATTGAGGCGGATCTCTTCCCCGTTCCGCTTCACCCCAACAGTCACCGCAACAGCGTTGCCCACCTGCAGCAGGTCGTAATTCTGGGACAGGGTTTCCGGGAAGACCATCATCTCAACCTCGCCCGTCGGATCGGACAGGGTGAGGAAGGCAAACTTGCCGCCATTGCGGGCCGGCTTGTCGGAGCGCAGGCGCACGATTCCGATCATTTCGATAGGCTTGCCGTCCGAAGCCCGCTCCTCGATCTCCATTGCGAGGGTGATACGCTCCCGGTCGAGGCCCGAGAGGACATCGTCCAGCGGGTGGCCGGAGAAGTAGAACCCGATGGAGCGAAACTCCTCATCCAGCTTCTGCTGGCCATTCCACGCCTTGGCCGACGGCAGGACCGGGCGCAAAGCTGGCTCGGCATCGCCAAACAGGCCGCCCTGGCCGCCCATCCGGTCTTCCGCCGCACTTGCCGCCATCTGAGCCAGCATCGGCGCCCCGGCGAGCACGCGCGCCCGGTTCTTGTCAAAACAGTCGAACGCCCCCGCCTTGGCGAGGGATTCGAAGGCCTTCTTGTTCACATGCTTCGGATCGACCCGTTCGGCGAAGTCGTAGATGTCCTTGAACGGGCCGTCCTGCTCGCGGATCGCCACGACATGTTTCATCGCTTCGAGGCCAACGCCTTTCAGCGCACCCAGCGCGTAGACGATTGCCCCATCGCGCACATCGAAGTCAGCAGTCGAGCTGTTCACGTCCGGCGCGATGACCGGGATCTTCAGCCGCTTGGCTTCCTGGAAGAAGGCGGCAAGCTTGTCGGTGTTGCCGAGATCGAGGCTCATCGAGGCGGCCAGGAACTCCACCGTGAAGTGGCGCTTCAGGTAGCCGGTATGATAGCCGATCAGGGCATAGGCCGCGGCGTGGGACTTGTTGAAGCCGTAGCCTGCGAACTTCTCCATCGTATCGAAGATTTCGTTGGCCAGCGGGGCTTCCATGCCCTTGTTCTTTGCCGCGCCCTCGACGAAGCGCTGGCGCTGGGCAATCATCTCTTCCAGCTTTTTCTTACCCATGGCACGGCGCAGCAGGTCAGCATCGCCGAGCGAATAGCCGGCAATCTCCTGCGCCATCCGCATGACCTGTTCCTGATAGACCGGCACGCCATACGTGGCTTCCAGAACAGGCTTCAGGTCCGGGTGGGCGTACTGGACGCCCTCGGGATTTTCCTTGCCCTCGATATAGACCGGGATGTTTTCCATCGGGCCCGGACGATAGAGCGAGATGATAGCGATCACGTCTTCAAGACTGTGCGGACGCACCTTCTTCAGCGTATCGCGCATGCCCGCGCCTTCCAGCTGGAAGACGCCGAGCGTGTCACCGCCGCCCATCATGTCGTACGTGTCCTGATCGTCCAGACTTTTCCATTCCGGACCGACATCCTTGCCGTCCCGCCGGATGAATTTCAGGGCGCGGTCGATGACTGTCAGGGTCTTCAGGCCGAGGAAGTCAAACTTCACCAGTCCGGCCATCTCGGCATATTTCATGTTGAACTGGGTGGCCGGAAGGTCTGCCCTCGGATCGTTATAGAGCGGCACCAGCTCCACGAGCGGCCGGTCACCGATCACGACACCGGCGGCGTGTGTGCCTGCGTTCCGGTATTTGCCTTCCAGTTTCAGCGCGATCTTGAGGAGTTCGCCAACGCGCTCATCGGCGTCCATCTCCTCATAGAATTTCGGCTCGTCGTCGATCGCTTCCTGAAGCTTCGGCGGATTGGCCGGATTGAACGGGATCAGCTTCGCCAGACGGTCCACCTGACCGTAAGGCATCTGCATGACGCGCCCCACATCGCGCACCACAGCCTTCGCCTGCAGCGTACCGAAAGTGATGATCATGGCGACTGAGTCCGCACCATACTTGTCGCGAACATAGCGGATCACCTCGCCCCGTCGTTCCTGACAGAAGTCGACGTCGAAGTCTGGCATCGAAACACGTTCGGGGTTCAGAAAGCGTTCGAACAGAAGATCGAAGCGTAGCGGATCAAGGTCCGTAATCAGGAGAACCCAGGCAACCAGCGAGCCCGCACCGGAGCCCCGGCCCGGCCCGACCGGAATGCCCTGATCCTTGGCCCATTTGATGAAGTCCGAAACGATCAGGAAGTAGCCCGGGAACCCCATCCGCTCGATGATGCCGAGTTCATAGTCCAGCCGTTCGAAATATGTCTCACGCTCGGCATACAGCCGGTCGGCTTCCTTGAGGCGGAATTCGAGGCCCTCCAGCGCCTGCTTGCGCAGTTCTTCTGCCTCAGACCGCCCTTCGTTCGAGAAGTTCGGCAGGATCGGCTTATGCGTCTCGGCCTTCACCGAACAGCGCTGGGCGATCTCGACCGTGTTCTCGATGGCTTCCGGCAGGTCCGCGAACAGCAGACGCATTTCCGAAGGCGATTTCAAGTATTGCTGGGCGCTCACCTGCTTGCGGTCCGGCTGGCCCAGATATTCGCCATTGGAAATACACATCATGGCGTCATGCGCCTGCGCGTCGCTTTTCTTCATGAAGCGCGCATCATGCGTCGCTACCAAAGGCAGCTCCAGCTCATAGGCCAGTTGGATGAGTCCTTCTTCAACGGCGCGTTCATCCGGCGTGCCGTGGCGTGTGATCTCGACATAGCACCGCCCCGGATAGGCGCTCGCCAGCGTGGACAGTTCCGTCCGTGCATCTGCCACCCGGCCTTTGAGCAGATGTTTTGCGACCTCACCCTCGGCGCCGCCGGTCAGCACGATCAGGCCGTCGGTCTGTTCCATGACCAGTGCGCGCGAGAGTTTCGGCACGCCGTCCGCCGCGTCCAGATAGGCGCGCGACGACAGGTACATCAGGCGGCGGTAGCCTGTCTCGTTCTGGGCATAGAGCGACAGGCGCGACGGCTCGGCCCTTGGCACGTCCTCTACAACATCGAAACAGCACGCCATGATGGGCTGAATACCAGCTCCAGAAAGCGTGAGGGATATTTCAAGCGCCCCGAACAGATTGTTGCGGTCGGTGATGGCGACCGCAGGCACCAGGTGCTCCTCACACCAGGCCTTCACGTCCTTGGGCGAAATCATGCTTTCCAGCAGCGAATAGCTGGAACGGATGGCCAGATGGATGAAGGGCGACTCGGGCAAGGCAATCTCTCCTCAGGGGAGGATAAACTGCATGGCCAACCCTCGCCAGACCAGACAGCAATGCCCGGTTTTCACAGCTTATTCCGGTTCGTAGGGAACCAGTTTTCCGTCTTCCAGCGTCAGAACGCGGTCCATATGGGCCGTCAGTGCATGATTGTGAGTCGCCACAAGCACGGCGGCGCCCTCTTCCCGGGCCATCTTGATGAAGGTGGCAAACACCCGTTCGGTCGTCGCGGGGTCGAGATTGCCCGTCGGCTCGTCGGCGATGACAAGACGCGGCGTGTTGGCGAGCGCCCGGGCGATGGCGACTCGCTGCTGCTCCCCGCCGGACATCTGACCCGGCTGGTGGTCTGCCCGGTGGTCGAGGCCCATTTCGGCCAGCAGTTCCGAGGCCTTCTCGCGGGCGGCCTTGCGGCTGACGCCTGCAATCATCAGCGGCATGGCCACATTGTCCGCCGCGTTGAACTCCGGCAGCAGGTGGTGGAACTGGTAGACGAAGCCGATCTTGGAGCGGCGCAGCGCGGTGCGGGACTTGTCGTCCAGCTTCAGGCAATCGACGCCATCCAGCAGCACGGTGCCCGCCTCTGGCCGTTCCAGCAGTCCGGCAGTGTGCAACAGGGTGGACTTGCCGGAGCCTGACGGGCCGATCAGGCCGACCAGTTCACCCGCCTGCAGCTTCAGCTCCGCACCGGACAGCACGTTCAGCTCCCCCGCCGCCGTCTTGTAGGCGCGGTTGATGCCGGAGAGTTCGAGCACGGGGGCCGTCATCACTCGAACCTCAACGCGCTGACCGGATCCTGGCGGGAGGCCCACCAGGCCGGGATAAGGGACACACCGGCCGACATGGCGAGGGCATAGAGGCCCGTGCTGAACACGTCGCCCCAGTCGAGGATCGCCGGCAGGTGCGCGAGCCCGTAAGTCTCCGCGTCAAACACTTTGCCGCCGTCCATGAACAGATTGATGAAGGCTTCAATGGCGCCGATGTTCAGGATGAACAGAACGCCGATCGTCATGCCGAGCAGCGCGCCGAGCGTACCGAGCACGGTCCCGACCATCAGGAAAACGCGCAGCACCCCGCCCCGGCCGAGGCCGATGGTGCGCAGGATCGCGATATCGCGGGTCTTGTTCTTCACCAGCATGACAACGCCGACGATGATGTTCAGCGTGGCGATACCCATGATCACCATGACAAGCAGGCGAACCATGGTACGCTCCACTTTCAGGGCGTTCAGGTAGGCCGCGCGCTGGCTTTTCCAGTCATACATGCGCACAGCATTGCCGGTGGCGAGCGCTATGGCCTGCATCGCCTCCTGCGTCTTGTCCGGATCCTTCAGCCGGATATCCAGCATCTGATAGTGATCCTTGGACTGGAACAGGATCTGCGCCTGGTCCATCGGCATGAAGATATAAGCCATGTCGAGCTCGACACTTCCAGTGGAGAAGATCTCGCCCACCGTATAGGCCTTCGAGCGTGGCGTGGCGCCCATGACGCTGGCATTCGTACCGGTGGTGATGATCTCGACCTTATCACCGGGGATGACGCCCAGCCCTTCCCGGCCCGCCGCCAGGAAAGAGCCCATCATAATCGTATTGCCGCCATTCCTGCCGACTCCGAACCCCGCATCGATGGCGGCCTGCCCATGGTCCTTCAGGAATGCGAGGGTCGACAGGTCCTCGTTGCGCATCGCGCGGACGACGGCGCCGGTCTTGCGGCCATTGGCGGTGACGAGGACGTATTCTTCGATATAGGGCGATGCACTCGTGATCCCGGGGATCTCGCGGATCTTGTCGGCAAGCGCTTCGGCTTCGGCCTCTGTGTACTGATTGACGACCGCATAGACATGCGGCTGGCCGCCCAGCAGCGCGTCCAGCAGCGTCGCGCGAAAACCGCTCATGATCGACATGGTGATGATCAGCGCCGCAACAGCAAAGAAGATTCCGACAAAGGAGATGATCGAGATCAGGCTCGCGCCGCCATGCTCACGCTTGGCGCGCAGGTACCGCCAGGCCAGGGTTCGTTCGAGACGTCCGAATGGCGCAGCGGCCTGACTCATGCGGGCGTAACCTTTGCAACGACTTCAGCGAAAGGCAACTCCACCTTCTCGCCGGTCTTGCGGTTCTTGACTTCAACTATGCCCTTTTCAAGGCCTTTGGGGCCGATCACCAGCTGCCATGGCAGGCCGATGAGATCCATCCGCGCGAACTTGGCGCCGGCACGGTCATCCGTGTCGTCATACAGCGTGTCGATGCCAGCGGCTTCGAGTTGTTCGTAGAGATCACCACAAGCCTTGTCACAGCCTTCGTCACCGACGCGCATGTTGATCAGGCCGACATGGAACGGCGCAACCGATTCCGGCCACACGATGCCGTTGTCGTCATGACAGGCTTCGATGATGCCTCCGACAAGGCGAGAGACGCCGATGCCATAGCTGCCCATCTGGACCGGCACCATCTGGCCATCCGGCCCCTGAACCACGGCGTTCATCGGCTTCGAATACTTGGTGCCGAAATTGAAGATGTGGCCGACTTCAATGCCGCGCGCGGAGACCTGACGGTCTTGCGGAATGGCGGCGAACGCCGCTTCGTCGTGCATCTCTTCGGTAGCCGCATAGTATTGCGTGCGTTTTTCCACTTCGCCGGTGAGATCGCCCTCAAAGTCGAGATCCAGCCCCGGCGGCTCCATATCCAGAAGCGTCTTGTCACAGAAGACGGCGCTTTCACCTGTATCGGCCAGGATAATGAATTCGTGGCTGAGTTCCCCGCCAATCGGGCCGGTGTCGGCGCGCATCGGCACGGCGGTGAGGCCCATGCGGCTGAATGCGTTCAGGTAAGCACAGAACATCTTGTAGTAGGCGACGCGGGCACCGTCTTCCGTCAGGTCGAAGGAGTAGGCGTCCTTCATCAGGAATTCGCGGCCCCGCATGACGCCGAAACGCGGACGCACTTCGTCGCGGAACTTCCACTGCTGGTGATACAGGTTCAGCGGCAGCTGCTTGTAGCTCTTCACATAAGAGCGGAAGACATCGGTGATCAGCTCTTCATTGGTCGGGCCGTAGAGCATGTCCCGGTCGTGCCGGTCCGTGATGCGCAGCATCTCCTTGCCATAATCGTCGTAACGGCCGGATTCCCGCCAGAGGTCGGCCTGCTGCAGCGTCGGCATGAGGAGCTCGATAGCGCCAGCGCGGTCCATTTCTTCCCGCACGATCTGTTCGATCTTCTTCAGGACGCGGAAGCCCAGCGGCAGCCAGGTGTAGATGCCTGCCCCGTTCTGGCGCACCATGCCGGTGCGCAGCATCAGCTTGTGCGAGACAATGGCCGCATCTGCCGGCGCTTCCTTGGAAACGGGCAGGAAGTATCTGGAAAGCCGCATCGAATCCCCGGGGACTTGTTGTAAAACGCGGCTCACCTAGCCGCAGGGGCACCTATTGCGCAAGCAGGCGTGGCACGACGACCGCGGCGATTGCCGTGATCACAACCGCCCCCATCGTGGCCCACAGCGCTTTTTTGCCAACCATATGGTGCTTGGGCGCTGCTTCTTCGGTTCCCTCAATCGTCGATCCGTCTTCCCACTGGCCTTTGACGCCAATGGGAAGGACCGTGAAAAAGCAGACCCACCAGGCGATCGTGAAGACGACCAGCCCACTCATGAATTGCATTAGTGAGCGCCTTTCGGGCTTTCCATCAGTTCGATCAGGACGCCGTTTGAGTTCTTCGGGTGAACGAAGATGATCATCGTGCCATGGGCGCCTATGCGAGGCTTGCCGAGCACGGTGGCACCGCGTTTGCCCATCTCTTCGACAGCCTCATTGATGTCGTCCACCTCGAAGCAGACATGGTGCTGGCCGCCCTTCGGGTTCTTCTGGATGAAGTTGTGGATCGGGGACTCTTCGTTCAGCGGCTCGATCAGCTCGATCTGGCTGTTGGGCAGGTTTACGAAGCAGACTTTCACGCCCTGTTCCGGCATGTCGAAGGGGGTGGTGATGTCCGTCGCGCCGTAGAGCGTGCGATAGGTTTCGCAGGCTTCTTCCAGGTCCGGCACGGCCACGCCAACATGGTTCAACGGTCCGATCTTGAATTCACTCATGATACTCAGGTCCTCAAAACAACGACTTCGATCATCGGGCGCATGCCCCAGGCTGTCTCTGCGGCCTTTCGAAGCGCGCGGCCGATGGCCCGCTCGACCGCATCGTCATCGAAGCGGTCCTTGCGTTTCATATTGCTGACAGCAATGTCGGCCGCCTCTTCGAGAGTTTCAAGGCTTTCGTCTGCGAGCCGACCGTCAGGCTCTGAAAAGCCTTTCACGACCACGACGGGCCCATCCATAATGTTGCCGTGTCCGTCGAGCGAGACGCTCGCGAAAACCACACCATTCCACGACAGTTTCCGGCGCTCCTGAATCCCCTGCGCGCCTTCCGGCACGAGTTGATTGCCATCCAGGAAAAGTCGGCCATTCGGCACTTCGTCGAGAATCTCAGCCGGCCCGGGCGCAAGGCGGACAAGGCTGCCATTGCGCGGCGTGATCGCCTCGGACACCTGAAGGGAGCGCGCATAGGCTGCATGCTCCATGATGTGCCGGCGTTCGCCGTGTACGGGCACGGAAATGCGCGGCCGCACCCACTGGTACATACGGCGCAGTTCGTCGCGGCACGGATGACCCGATACATGGATCTTCTGCGGAACCATGCGCGGCGTGATCACACGGATGCCTTTTTCGGCCAGACCGTTCTGAAGCTCGAAGATGCCTTTCTCGTTCCCAGGGATTTGTCTGGAAGAGAAAATGACCGTGTCGCCTTCCCGAAGGATCACGTGACGGTGGTCACCGCGCGCGATACGGGACAGGGCTGCCCTCGGCTCACCCTGGCTGCCGGTGCATAGATAGAGGATGTGCTCCGGCGGGAAATGACCTGCTTCGCTCTCGTCCACGAACTCCAGTTTCGGCGGCAGGATACCGACAGCTTTCGCGGCATTTGTGATCTTGTGCATGCTGCGCCCGACGAGGCACACGTGCCGGTCTGCCTGCGTCGCAGCATCAATGATGGACTTCACGCGTGCCACATTGGACGCGAACGTCGTAACGGCGACCGCACCCGTCTTCTGCTGCGCGATCAGTTCCACAAGTCCCTGACGGACCGTTTCTTCAGATCCGGACTCGCCTTCCTCGAACACGTTCGTGGAATCGCAGACCATGGCGAGCACGCCTTCATCGCCAAGTGCGGTCAAACCGGAAATATCCGTTGTCGAACCGATTTGCGGATCCGGGTCGATCTTCCAGTCGCCTGTATGGAGGACCAGGCCCGCAGGTGTGCGGATGGCCAGCGCGTTGGGCTCAGGAATGGAATGCGTCAGCGTAACGTAGGTCACTTCGAACGGCCCAGCCTGAACCTTGCCGCCCATCGAGATCACTTTCAGAGCGCCCGTATCGACACCGCGCTCTTCCATCTTGGAACGGACGAGTTCTGCTGTGAACGGTGTCGCATAGATCGGCGCCCTGATGCCAAGGCGCGGATAGATCAGACCGACGGCACCGATATGATCTTCATGCGCGTGGGTCAGGAAAACGGCGTCGATATGCTCGCCAATCAGATAGTCCGGATCCGCACAGATCAGGTCAACACCCGGCGTATCGTCGCTGCCGAACGTCACGCCCAGATCCGCCAGGATCCAGCGGCGCGCTTCCGGCGGGCCGAACCCGTAGGCATTGAGGTTCATGCCGATTTCGCCGCAACCGCCAAGTGGCAGGAAGACGAGTTCGTCCCGGGAGGAAGCTTTATCGGGCATGAGGTCCTATTTGTTCAGACGATAGATTTCCAGGAGGCCCCGAATGAGGAGGTCCTGGTCGTAATGATCGATTGTCTCGCTGGCGCCTTCGAACAGGGAAGCCACACCGCCGGTGGCAACAACGCTCATCGGTTTGCCGTACTCTTCCTTGATCCGGTTCACGAGCCCGTCGATCAGGTCGATATAACCCCAGAACACGCCGGACTGCATGGCCGAGATGGTATCCTGTCCGATCACCTGCGGGGGGCGCTGGATCGCGATGCGCGGCAGCTGCGCAGCGGCATCGTGCAGTGCCTTCACGGACAAGTTGATCCCCGGAGAAATGATGCCGCCTTCAAACGCGCCATCCTCCGCGACGACATCGAACGTTGTGGCGGTGCCACTGTCGATCACGATCAGATTGCCCGGATATTGCTTATGTGCGCCAAGCGCGCTGACGATCCGGTCGGCCCCCACCTGCTCCGGCCGTTTGATGCGGATTTCCATACCCGTCTTCAGGCTCGGGTCGCCGATAAACATCGGCTCCACATGCAGGTAGCGGCGGGCAAGGTTGCGGAAGTTGAATACGGCTTGAGGCACAACGGTCGAGATCACGCAGCCATTGATCAGGCTGAGATCGGCCCCGTGCATGTCCGCCAGCCGCCACAGCCAGGCGGCGTGGTCGTCTGCAGTCTTTGTCGGGTCGGTAGCACTACGCCACTGGTTCACCCATGCATTTCCGTCATGGATACCGAAGACCGTATTCGTGTTGCCAACGTCGATAGCGAGCAGCATCCGCGTCAGACCTCTCCAATAAGATGTACATCGCCGGCCCTTATGGTCTGTCGCGATCCATCCGGCAATCTGAGGATCAGCCCCCCATCTGCAGCCATGTCCTCGAACACGCCTTCGACCGGCACACCGCCAGGCGAGACCCGCACCATACTGCCCAGCCCCTCGGCGCGCTTCAGCCAGTCGGTCCGTACTGGTCCGAAGCCCTCTCGCGCCTGCGCCAGCCGGGTCATGAAATGGCGGGTCAGGGAACCAAATACTTCAATATGATCAAGGTCTTTCTGGCCTGACAGCTCCGCAAGACAAGTCGCTGCCTGCCCGGCCTCAGGCGGCACCTGAGCCACGTTCACGCCCATGCCCGCGATGACCCAGAGCCCCTGCTCGTCCTGCCCGGTTTCGATCAGGATGCCAGATAGTTTGGCTTTGTTCACACGTACGTCATTGGGCCATTTGACGCGCACATCCGCGCCCGGCGCATATTCCAGCGCGGTGTCGCTGACCGCGAGCGCCGCCGCAAATGGAATACGAGACGCGACCTGGATGCCACCCGGTTCGCGGAACAGCGCCGAAGTGAAGATGTTGCCTTTGGGCGAGGCCCAGTTGCGCTGCAGCCTGCCCCGACCCGCCGTTTGTTCGTCTGCCAGGATCCAGCAATTCTCAAACGCGCCGGTCTGGGCCCGCCGCCGGGCCTCAGTGTTGGTGCTGTCTATCGTATCGAAGCGATGGACGGGCCAGGCTTGGTTCAAGCCGTGATCCCCAGCGCGGCCTGATCTGTCCACCCGCTCAGCAGGAAGAAGAAGATCATGAACACGATCACGAACAGGGACGAAGCCAGCACGACCAGCGAGACGGAGCCATCGATGGCTTCAAAGCGTTCTGTCGGCTCATCGAACCACATGATCTTGATCAGGCGCAGATAGTAGCCAAGCGACACGACCGAAGCGAGCACGAGGATGATCGCCAGCGGGTAGAGCCCTGCACTGACACCTGCTTCCAGAACGACCCATTTGCCGAGGAACCCGCCGAACGGCGGCAGGCCGGCTACGGACCAGATCAGGACCGACAGCGCGATGGCAAGCAATGGGCGCTTGCTCATAAGGCCGCCCAGCTCGGAAATGCCTTCAACCATGCCGCCCTGACGGCGCATCGAAAGCACAGCCGCAAACAGGCCAAGCGAAGAAACCACATAGAGCGTCATGAAGGTCAGCAACGGACCGGCGCCAAGCTCCTTGCCCGCGGCCACGGCGACCAGCGCATAGCCAACATTGGCGATCGAGGAATAGCCCAGCAGGCGTTTGATATTGGTCTGCGTCAGGCCACCGAAGGCGCCGATCAGCATGGACAGGCCGGCGATGATCGCAATGATCAGCTGCCACTGGTCCATCGCATCGCCGAAGACCTGAAACATCACATTGGCGAACACAACCATGGCAGCCATCTTCGGCGCGGCACCGAAGAATGCACCGACCGGTGTCGGGGCACCTTCATAGACATCCGGTGTCCAGACGTGCATCGGGGCTGCCGAGACCTTGAAGGCCAGGCCGACGATCATCAGAACCATGCCGAACATCAGACCAACAGAGAGATCCGCCGCGGCGATGCCTGCATAGAAGGTCGTGCCGGAGAAGCCGTAGACCAGCGATGCGCCGTAGAGCAGCATACCGGAGGCCAGCGAGCCGAGGATGACATATTTCAGGCCCGCTTCCGAAGAGCGCGCGGAATCGCGATGGAACGCGGCGAGCACATAGGACGAAAGGCTGAGCGTCTCGATACCCATATAGAGCGTCATCAGGTTCGACGCAGACAGGATGATGCCCATGCCGAGCGAGGCAAAGATCGTCAGCAACGCATATTCATAGCGGGCCGTCTCGTGACGCTTCAGGAAGCCTTCTGACATCACAAGCGCAAGTCCGCCCACAATGAACGAAACGATCTTGGCGAAGTTCACGAACGTGTTGGTTTCTACAAGGCCGTTGAAGGCTTCGCCGCCCTGATAGGTCAAAGCCGCGATACCAGCGGCAACGAACAGGACGAGCGCCCCGAACTTGAACGACAATCCGTTAAAGCTGTCCTTGAGCAGCGCACCGAGCAGCACGCCCAGCAGGCCTGTGGCGGCGAGCCAGAGTTCCGGCCCGATCGCCAGGGTCATGGCAGTGAAGTCGAGCATGGGCGATCAGCCTCCGGCCATCAGCGAGAGGATGCTCTGGGTAGCGCCCTCGGTCAGGTTAAAGATCAGGTTGGGCGCGACGCCGAACAGCAGCGTCAGCAGCGCCAACGGAACGATAGTAACGAGTTCGATCCGGTTCATGTCCTTGAGTTCATTCAGCTCCGGATTGGTGATCTGGCCGAACACGGTGCGCCGGTAGAGCGTCAGCATGTAGACAGCCGAGAAAATGACGCCCAGCGCAGCGCCAGCTGCCGCCCAGGTCGAAGCCTGGAAGCCGCCGACCATGGTGAGGATCTCACCGATGAAGCCCGACGTGCCCGGCAGGCCGACATTCGCCATCGTGAACAGCATGAACAGGGTCGCATAGACCGGCATCCGGTGAACGAGGCCGCCATAGGCCGCGATCTCGCGGGTGTGCATGCGGTCGTAGACGACGCCGACGATCAGGAAGAGCGCGCCGGAGATGAAGCCGTGGCTGATCATCTGGAAGATCGCGCCCTGCACACCGATTTCGGTGAAAGAGAAAACGCCAAGCGTCACGAAGCCCATATGCGCGACAGACGAGTAAGCGATCAGCTTCTTCATGTCTGTCTGGCGCCACGCGACCAGCGATGTGTAGACGATGGCAACAACAGCCAGTGCGAACATGGCCGGCTGGAACAGCTGGCTCGCATCCGGGAACATCGGCAGCGAGAAGCGCAGGAAGCCGTAGCCGCCCATCTTCAGCAGGACACCTGCCAGGATGACCGAACCCGCCGTCGGCGCCTGAACGTGCGCATCTGGAAGCCATGTGTGGACCGGCCACATCGGCAGCTTCACCGCGAAGGACGCCATGAAGGCCAGCCATAGCCAGGTCTGGACATGCGGATCAAAGGCGAACTTCTCAAGCACTTCAAAGTCGGAGCTGCCGGCCGTGATGTACATGTATACAACCGCGACCAGCATCAGGAGCGAGCCAAGCAGCGTGTAGAGGAAGAACTTGAACGCGGCGTAGATCTTGTCCTTGCCACCCCAGATACCAATGATCAGGAACATCGGGATCAGGCCGGCTTCGAAGAAGATGTAGAACAGGACCAGGTCGAGTGCGGTGAACACGCCGATCATGAAGGTCTCGAGCACCAGGAAGGCAACGACATATTCCGTCACCCGCGTGTGGATCGAATTCCAGCTGGCCAGAAGGCAAATCGGCGTAAGGAACGTCGTCAGCAGGATCAGCGGCAGTGACAGGCCATCAATGCCCAGCTTGTAGCTGATCGACTGATACCAGACATGCTGTTCAACCAGCTGATAGCCCGGCGTCGACGGATCGTAATAGAAGAACGCCGCCAGCGAAACGAGGAAGGTCGCGCCGGAAATGACGAGGCCAGCCAGAAGCGCGGTGCGCCCCTCATTGGCGGACTCGGACGAGCTGCTGCCAGCCGTCGCTGCGCGCACGGCCATGATGATCAGTGCGCCAACCAGCGGCAGGAAGGTCAGCGCCGATAGAATGGGAAAACCGCCCATTAGTTTGCCCCTCCGGCGTTCAGCCACATAAGCGCCCCGAAGACGAGAGCTGCGCCAATGATTACAAATGCATAGTGATACAGGCGGCCGGTATGCATGGCCGACAGGCGACGGGCACTGAACAGGGTCAGCGCAGTCATGCCGTCAGCGCCAACACCGTCGATGACCTTCTTGTCAGCTTTCCAGAAGATGTTGCCGAGGAAGGCCGCGCCACGCACCAGCGTCGCGTTGTAGATCTCGTCGAAGTACCACTTGTTGTAGAACAGCGAGTAAAGCGGGCCACCAGTGTCGGCGATGCGCTTGCCCACGCCGCGATTGAAGAAATAGGTCATCGTGGCCAGCAAGAAGCCGCCCAGCGTCACGATCAGCGGCGCGTAGATCACCCATTCCGGCACTTCGTGGCGGGCATGGAGGACATGGTTCTCCGAGGCGCGATAGATCGCACCGGCCCAGAAGGCTTCGTTCGAATGGTCGACGAAGTAATCATAGAAGAAGAAGCCCGCGAAAATCGCACCCAGGCTGAGCAGGCCGAGCGGGATGAGCATGACCATAGGGCTCTCATGCGGCGTGTGATCGTGGTCGTGTCCATGATCGTCGTGCGCATGGTCATCATGAGCGTCCTGTGCCGCATGAGCGTGATCATCATGAGCACTTTCCGAAGCCCTCGGTCCGTGGAACGTCATGTAGATGAGGCGCCAGGAATAGAAGCTGGTCAGGAAGGCCGCGACGATACCGAACCAGAAAGCCATCTGGCCGAAGGCAACGTGTTCGACACCGCCCGCAAAGGCGCTCTCCAGGATCGCATCCTTCGAGAAGAACCCGGCGAAACCAAGCTTCGTGTGCGGAACACCGAGACCGATGATAGCAATCGTACCGACCATCATGGCTGCGTAGGTCAGCGGCATGAACTTGGCGAGGCCACCCATTTTCCGCATGTCCTGCTCATGGTGCATGCCATGGATCACCGAACCTGCGCCGAGGAACAGGAGGGCCTTGAAGAAGGCGTGCGTGAAGAGGTGGAACATCGCCGCCTCATAGGCGCCGACACCTGCCGCGAAGAACATGTAACCGAGCTGCGAACAGGTCGAATATGCGATGACGCGCTTGATGTCGTTCTGCGCCATGCCGACGGTTGCGGCGTAGAGAGCGGTGACGGCGCCGACCACCGTGATCATGCCGGCCGCCACGAGCGTGTATTCGTACAACGGCGAGAGGAGGCAGACGAGGTAGACGCCCGCGGTCACCATGGTTGCGGCGTGGATCAGGGCGGAAACCGGCGTCGGGCCTTCCATGGCGTCCGGCAGCCAGACGTGCAGGAAGAACTGGGCCGACTTGCCCATCGCGCCGATGAACAGCAGCACGCCGATCACTTCGACCGCCCAGACACGGTAGCCGAGGAAGTTCATGATGACTTCGCGCGCTGGCGCCGGATCTGCAAAGGCAATCGGGGTCACCATGGCGTTCTCGCGCAGCGCTTCCATGAAGGGCGCGAACTCAACCGTGCCGTAGATGCAGAACACAGCCATGATGCCAAGCGCGAGGCCAAAGTCGCCGACACGGTTGGTGACGAAGGCCTTGATTGAGGCGTCGTTCGGCGCCTTGTTCTGGTACCAGAAGCCGATCAGCAGATAGGATGCGAGGCCCACACCTTCCCAGCCGAAGAAAAGCTGGATGAAGTTGTCAGCGGTCACCAGCATCAGCATAGCGAAGGTGAAGAGCGACAGGTAAGCGAAGAAGCGCGCCTTGTGCGGCTCCTCGCTCATATATCCCCAGGAATAGAGGTGCACGAGGCCGGACACGCCGGTGATCACCGCCATCATGACGATGGACAGCGTGTCGACACGGATGGCCCAGTCAGCCTGGAAGTCGCCAACATGGATCCACGGCATCAGCGTGATGATGTGCTGCGTCACGGCATGGCCATGTTCGGCGGCACCATGGGCATCGCCGCCATGACCACCCACTCCGGCGGCATAGGCGAACAGCTGGAAAAGCGACAGGGCACCCGCCGTCAGCACAACGCCGGTGGTGGCGTACATGACGATCTTGTCGCCGATAATCTTGTGGAACAGACCCGTCAGCGCCACGAGGCCGGGCGCAAGGACGATGAAAAGGAGAAGCGCGTCAGAAAGCATACCGTCCTAGCCCTTCATCAGGTCTACGTTCTCGACCGAGATATCTCTGCGGTTCCGGAAGTAGACGACCAGGATGGCAAGACCGACGGCAGCCTCAGCGGCAGCAACCGTCAACACAAGCATGGCGAAGATCTGTCCGGCGATTGTACCGGAGAAGACCGAGAAGGCGACCAGGTTAAGGTTCACCGAAAGCAGGATCAGCTCGATCGCCATCAGGATGACGATGATATTTTTCCGGTTCACGAAGATACCCACCACCCCGATCGTAAACAGGGCGGCCGACACCGCGAGATAATGGGAAAGCCCGAGTTCCATAGGTATCAGATCCCCTGCCCCGGCTTGGGGTCCTTCAGTTCATAGGCATCGCCGCGGCGGCGCGACGTCTGCTTGGCAATGTTCTGGCGTTTCACATGTGGGCGGTGGCGCAGCGTCAGGACGATGGCACCAATCATCGCAACCAGCAGCACGATCCCGGCCAGCTGGAACAACAGCATGTATTCTGTGTACATTACCTGTCCGATGGCTTCCGCGTTGGTATCAGCCCCCGGTGCAGCGTCGAAGGAGTCCGGCAGCGATTGCACGCCGAAGACCGAAGCCATGACGATTTCAGCCGCGAACACGATGCCAACCAGCATCGCAAACGGCCAGTATTTCAGTGTGCCGTCTTTCAGCTCGACGAAGTCCACGTCGAGCATCATGACGACGAACAGGAACAACACCGCGACGGCGCCGACATAGACGACGACCAGCAGCATGGCGATGAATTCCGCCCCAATCAGGACGAACAGACCCGCAGCCGAGAAAAAGGCGAGGATCAGCCACAGCACGGAGTGGACGGGGTTCCGCGCCATGATGACCATTAGCGCTGACACGAGCGTCACCGCAGCCATCAGGTAGAATGCGATCAGTGCCACAGCCCTCTGACCCCTCTTGTGTTTGGGACGATCAGGCGTCCCGGTTACTCATTAGCGGCGCGCCCTAGCGATAGGGTGCGTCCAGTTCCAAATTCTTCGCGATGAGACGTTCCCAGCGGTCGCCGTTCGCGAGCAGGCGGTCCTTGTCGTAGAACAGCTCCTCGCGGGTTTCGGTCGCGAATTCGAAGTTCGGCCCTTCGACGATGGCATCCACCGGGCAGGCTTCCTGACAGAAGCCGCAATAGATGCATTTCACCATGTCGATGTCATAGCGCGTCGTGCGGCGGGCGCCGTCTTCGCGCGGTTCGGCCTCGATGGTGATGGCCTGTGCGGGGCAGATTGCTTCGCACAGCTTGCAGGCGATGCAGCGTTCTTCACCCGATGCGTAACGGCGCAGCGCATGTTCCCCACGGAAACGCGGCGACAGCGGGTTCTTCTCGAACGGATAGTTCACGGTGGCCTTGCGGCGGAACATTTCCAGCGTGGCCAGCCAGAGGGCCCCGAGGAAATCGGTCAGCAGCGCGCCGCGGATGGTCTGCGCGAGGCTCATGACTGCACTCCCATGTAAGCGACATAACCGCCAACCACGAGAACGGCGACAAGCGAGGTCGGCAGGAAGATCTTCCAGCCAAGACGCATCAGCTGGTCATAGCGGTAGCGCGGCACGATGGCCTTCACCATCGCGAAGAGGAAGAAGAAGAAGAAGGTCTTGAACATGAACCAGAACAGCCCGGAGAAGCTGGTCAGGAACGGGTGGTCGCGGACAAAATCATCCCCCAGGGCAACCGGGCCATGCCAGCCGCCGAGGAACAGGATCGTCATCATCGCGCACATCAGGACGATGTTCAGGTATTCGCCGAGCATGAAGAGCAGGTACGGCGTGGAGCCATACTCGACCTGGTATCCGGCAACGAGTTCGGATTCCGCTTCCGGCAGGTCGAAAGGCGGACGGTTCGTTTCAGCAAGGGCCGAGACGAAGAAAATGACGAACATCGGCACCATCACCACGATCAGCGGGAAGTTCTGGAAGCTGAAGACGTGCCAGTACCAAAAACCACCATCCTGGTTGTTGACGATGTCGGTCAGATTCATGGAGCCGACCATCAGGATCACCGTGATGATCACGAAACCAATGGAGACTTCATACGAGACCATCTGGGCCGCGGAACGGAGCGCGCCGAGGAACGGGTATTTCGAGTTCGAGGCCCAGCCGCCCATTATGATGCCGTAGACACCGAGGGAGCTGATGGCGAAGAGGTAGAGGATCCCGACATTGAGGTTCGAGATCACCCAGCTGGTGCCGCTGACCGTGCCGGGCGCGACCGGGATGGCCGACCAAGCCGCGAAGGCCAGCGTACAGGTCAGGATCGGCGCAAACAGGAAGACGAACTTGTTCGCGCCCGCCGGGATGACGATCTCTTTCAGGAGGAACTTCCCGAAGTCCGCAAAAGACTGGAGCAGGCCGAACGGACCGACCACGTTCGGGCCTTTCCGCATCATCACGCCGGCCCAGACCTTGCGGTCCAACAGAAGCAGGAATGCGATCGAGAGAAGCAGGACCAGCGTGAACAGGCCGATCTGGCCGAGGACCATCAAGGGGCCCCAAAACTGTCCCATAGACTCGATGTAGTTACTCATGGCGCCCGCCCTACTCCGCTGCTACCGGAGTGTCCAGCGCTGTCGCCAGCGCAGAGCATTCCGCCATGGTTTTCGATGCCCGGGCGATCGGATTGGTCAGATAAAAGTCCCCGATCACCGGCTTGAACGGTGCGCTGGAGAGGCTGCCAGCCGCTTCCGGAACAGCCTTCAGTGCCTCAGCCCCTGCCGCGCCTGGCGCGTAGCCGATCCCCGCAAACACTTCATTTTCCCGCAGGCCTTCGCGCAGCGCGTCGACCGTGTCGTAAGGCAAGGTCTTCCCCATCACGTCAGACAGCGCACGGAAGATCGCCCAGCCTTCGCGTGCCTCACCTTTCGGCTGGACCGCTTTGGAGGTGACCTGCACGCGGCCTTCGGTGTTCACGAAGGTCGCGGCCATCTCGGTGTAGGTTGCCGCCGGCAGGATGATGTCGGCGCGGCTGGCCCCCGCATCGCCATGCGAGCCGACATAGATGACCGTTGCGGCCGATGTCTTGGAAAGGTCGACTTCGTCTGCGCCGAGCAGGACAATCGTTTCCATGCCGCCGCCAAGAATGTCAGCCGTTGCTCGACCGCCTTCGACCGGCACGAAGCCGACATCCAGCGCGCCAACGCGGCCAGCTGCATTGTGGAGCACGCCAAAGCCTGCCCAATCATCGGCAATCGCGCCGGTCTCATTGGCCAGCTTGATCGCCGCGGCCAGGACAGCGTCGCCCTCCTCATGCAGCAGCGCGCCTTCGCCGAGCACGATCATCGGGCGCTTGGCGCCTTTGAGGAACTCAGCGGTCTCGGCCTTGGCCAGCGCGTCAGCACTGTTGCCGAGATGTGTGTAATCATAGGTCAGGTCTGCGGCTTCGCCGACCAGGGCGACCTTCAGGTCGGCCCAGAGCCAGGTCTTGCGGATGCGGGCGTTCCAGACAGCTGCTTCGACGCGTGGATTGACGCCGACGAGCAGCAACGCGTCCGCCTCTTCCACACCGGCCAGCGTCGGGTTCAGGATGTAATGCTCGCGCACGCCATCCGTGCCGTACTTGGCGCCTGCCGGACGGCAGTCTGTGTTCTGCACGCCGAGCGAGCGGAACAGGTCGAGCGCGGCTTTCGCCTGCTCAACCTCGATCAGGTCACCAGCCACGACGCCGATCCGCTCTGCCGGCTTCGACAGCGCCGTATTCACGGCCGCAAAAGCTTCAGCCCAGGTTGCCGGCTTCAGGCGGCCATCGACGCGGACATAAGGCTTGTCGAGGCGCTGGCGGGCGAGACCGTCCCACACGAAGCGGGATTTGTCTGAGAGCCACTCCTCGTTAATGTCTTCGTGCACTTCCGGCATGATGCGCATCACGCCGTCGCCCTTGGCGTCAACGCGGATCGAGGCGCCCATGGCGTCCATCACGTCGATGGAGGACGTCTTGCGCAGCTCCCACGGGCGCGCATTGAACGCGTAAGGCTTTGAGGTCAGCGCGCCGACCGGGCAAAGGTCGATCACGTTGCCGGAAAGTTCAGATGTCAGATTTTTCTCAAGATAGGTGGTGATCTCGGCGCTCTCGCCGCGCGAAATCATGCCGATCTCTTCCACGCCGCCGACTTCGGCGACGAAGCGGACGCAGCGCGTGCACTGAATGCAGCGGGTCATGATCGTCTTGACCAGCGGACCCATATTCTTGTCTTCAACGGCGCGCTTGTTCTCTTCGTAGCGGCTGCCGGCACGGCCATAGGCCACCGCCTGGTCCTGCAGGTCGCACTCGCCGCCCTGGTCGCAGATCGGGCAATCCAGCGGGTGGTTGATGAGCAGGAACTCCATCACACCATTGCGGGCCTTTTCGACATACGGACCCTTGGTGCGGATGTTCGGCGCAGAGCCATCGCGGTTGGGGCGCATGTCGCCGACATTTTGCGCACAGGACGCAATCGGCTTCGGCGCGCCTTCCCATTCCACGAGGCACATGCGGCAGTTGCCCGCCACGGACAGGCGCTCGTGATAGCAGAAGCGCGGGATCTCGGCGCCGGCTTCCTCACACGCCTGCATCAGCGTGTAGGACTTTGGAACCTCGATTTCCTTGCCGTCGATATTGATTTTGAACAGATCGGACATGGCCCCCTACTCCGCCGCGACGACTGCGCCCTGCACCATGGCGCGCGGCAGTCTGTACTGGTTGATGCGGTCTTCAATTTCTGGACGGAAGTGACGGATCAGGCCCTGGATCGGCCAGGCCGCTGCGTCACCTAGGGCGCAGATCGTGTGGCCTTCCACCTGCTTGGTCACGTCCAGCAGCGTGTCGATCTCGTCATGCTCGGCTTCGCCCTTCGCCATGCGCTCCATCACGCGCCACATCCAGCCGGTGCCTTCACGGCACGGCGTGCACTGGCCGCAGGATTCATGCTTGTAGAAGTAAGCGAGGCGGGCAATCGCCTTGATGAGATCGGTGTCCTTGTCCATCACGATCACGGCCGCCGTGCCGAGACCGGACTTCAGGTCACGCAGCGTATCGAAGTCCATATAGGCGTCCATGATCTGCTCGGCAGGCACCATCGGCACCGACGACCCGCCCGGAATCACAGCCTTCAGATTGTCCCAGCCGCCACGGATGCCGCCGCAATGGGTATCGATCAGCTCACGGAAGGTGATCGACATTTCTTCTTCGACATTGCACGGCTTGTTGACGTGGCCGGAGATGCAGAACAGCTTGGTGCCCGTATTGTTCGGGCGGCCGAAACCAGCGAACCACTCGGCGCCGCGGCGCAGGATCGTGCCGGCGACAGCAATCGACTCGACGTTGTTCACAGTGGTCGGGCAGCCATAGAGACCGGCATTGGCCGGGAATGGCGGCTTCAGGCGCGGTTGGCCCTTCTTGCCTTCCAGGCTCTCCAGCAGCGCGGTTTCCTCACCGCAGATATAGGCACCGGCGCCATGGTGGACGTAGAGATCGAAATCCCAGCCGTTCACATTGTTCTGGCCGATCAGCTTCGCCTCATAAGCTTCCTTGACGGCTTTCTCGAGCGCGTGACGCTCGTTGATGTATTCGCCGCGCAGGTAGACGTAGCATTTGTGCGCGCGCATCGCGCGGCTGGCGATCATGCAGCCTTCGATCAGCAGGTGCGGATCGTGGCGCATGATTTCGCGGTCTTTACAGGTGCCGGGCTCTGACTCGTCAGCGTTCACGACGAGGTAGTGCGGACGGTCGCGCACTTCCTTCGGCATGAAGGTCCACTTCAGGCCGGTCGGGAAGCCGGCGCCGCCACGGCCACGCAGACCGGACGCCTTGATCTGGTCGCAGATCCAGTCTGGACCCTGGTCCAGGATTTCCTTGGTGAGATGCCACGCACCCCGCTTCTTCGCCGCGTCGAGTTCGGGCGAATGAAGACCGTACAGGTTCGTGAAGATGCGATCTTTGTCCTGCAACATCGCTTATTCCTCGCCGTCTTTTTTCTTGCCGTCGATCAGCGTCGTCTTGCCAGCCGTCGGCTCTTCGCGCTTGGTGTTGGTCGGCGGCGCAGCGTCGGGCTTGCCTGCGGCTTCCGCCTCTGCGGGCGTTGCGGATGGCAGGTTCGGCAGTGTCGAGATCGAGTTCTTGCTGCCATCGAACAGGGACGGATCGGTCAGCGTCGTAGCACCGCCTTCCGGCGCGCTGTTCACGCGGTCGATCTGCGGGCCCGGCTGGACCTCGACACCGTTCTTCAGCTTTCCGAGGATCTGCGACAGGGATTCTGGCGTCAGGTCTTCGTAATAGTCGTCATTGATCTGCACCATCGGTGCATTCACGCAGGCGCCGAGGCACTCGACCTCTTCCCAGGACAGGCGGCCATCGTCGGTGACGTACATGATGTCGCCGATTTCCTTCTGGCAAACTTCCTTCAGCTTCTCTGCTCCGCGCAGCTGGCACGGGGTCGTTCCGCAGAGCTGGACGTGGAATTTGCCGACCGGTTGGAGGCGGAACATCGTGTAGAAGGTCGCGACCTCGTAGACGCGGATATAGGGCATTTCCAGCCGGTCCGCGACTTCGCGCATGGCAGGCTCGGACAGCCAGCCATTATTGTCCTTCTGGGCAAGCCACAGCATGGGGATGACGGCCGAGCGCTGCTTGTCCGCCGGGTACTTGCCCCGCCAGAACGCAATCTTCTCTTCCGTTTCCGGCTTGAAGGCGAACGTGTCGCCACCAGCCTCAAGATCAAAACGGCGCAGTGCCACTACTCGATCCTTCCTGCAAAATACATTTCGGTTTCATCCTGAGACGGATGAATAAATTGTGCGCTGGGCACGAAATCTCTGGCGGCGTTCACAAACATCTCAAGCCGTCCCCCGCGCGAAGTCGACGCGCGCGATTTTGTCATCGCGGATCGTGTAGATCGCAGCGACCTGGAACTGGTCCCCGCCCGGAGCGCGCGTCACGTCTTCATGAAGGATCACGGTGGAGCCCAGATCCATCTCGTTGACGATTGTCGCCTTGTTTTCCGGGAACTGCGCAAACAGCTCCAGATGACGTGCGCGGATTTCCTCGACGCCGGCCTGCGTGATGTCACCGTTCAGGCCGCCAAGCACGGCGTCCTCGGTGTAACATTCGAGGAAAGCCTCGATGTCCTGCCGGTTATAGGCATCCAGCTGGCGCTGAACGAGTTCTGACGACGTGCTCACCGGTCGATCTCCCCGAACACGATGTCGAGAGACCCGAGGATCGCGGACACGTCAGCCAGCATGTAACCCCGGCACAGGTGGTCCATCGCCTGGAGATGCGGATAGCCCGGCGCGCGGATCTTCGCGCGATACGGCCGGTTCGTGCCGTCGGACACGAGATACACGCCGAATTCGCCCTTCGGTGCCTCGATGGCGGCGTAGCACTCGCCTTCCGGAACGTGAAAACCTTCCGTGTACAGCTTGAAGTGATGGATCAGTGCTTCCATCGAGTTCTTCATCTCGGCGCGGCGTGGCGGCGAGACTTTCGAACCTTTCAGGAGGACCGGTCCCGGCCCTTCGCGGTTCATGATGTCGATGCATTGCTGCATGATCTTGGTCGACTCACGCATCTCTTCCATGCGGCAGACATAGCGATCGTAATTGTCGCCGTTCTTGCCGACCGGAATCTTGAAGTCGAGTTCGGAGTAGCACTCATAGGGCTGCGCGCGGCGCAGGTCCCAGGCATAGCCCGAGCCGCGGACCATCACGCCGGAGAAGCCCCAGTCCATGATCGTTTTCTCATCGACGATGCCGATGTCGACATTGCGCTGCTTGAAAATGCGGTTCTCGGTTACGAGGCCTTCCAGCTGGTCCAGCTTGCCGGGGAACTGCTCGCACCATTCCGAAATGTCGTCGAGCAGCGCCTGCGGCAGGTCCTGGTGGACACCGCCCGGGCGGAAGAAGGCAGCGTGCATCCGGCTGCCGGAAGCGCGTTCGTAGAACACGCAGAGTTTTTCGCGCTCTTCGAAGGCCCAGGTGATCGGCGTCAGCGCGCCGACGTCCAGCACCTGCGAACCGATGTTCAGCAGGTGGGACATGATACGGCCAAGCTCGGAATAGAGCACGCGGATAAGGCTGCCGCGGCGGGGCGGCTCGATGCCCAGGAGTTTCTCGATGGCCAGACACCAGGCATGCTCCTGGTTCATCGGCGCGCAGTAATCGAGCCGGTCGAAATACGGCATTCCCTGCAGGTAGGTTTTATATTCGATCAGCTTTTCGGTACCGCGATGCAGGAGGCCGATGTGCGGGTCGACGCGCGTGACGATCTCGCCATCAAGGTCGAGGATCATGCGCAGCACGCCGTGAGCTGCAGGGTGCTGGGGCCCGAAGTTCAGCGTGAACTTGCGGTCTTCCATTTCGGAGATGTGAGCGGTGTCAGCCATTGTCTTAAGACTCCGTCGCTTTCTCGTCGCCCGGGATCTGGCCCGGAATCTGGGACGTCATGCCCTCCCAGGGGGAGAGGAAGTCAAAGTTGCGGAATTCCTGAACCAGCTGCACCGGCTCGTAGACCACCTTCTTCTCGAGGTCGTCGTAACGGACTTCGTAATTGCCGGTCAGCGGGAAGTCCTTGCGCAGCGGATAACCCTCGAAACCATAGTCGGTGAGGATGCGGCGCAGGTCCGGGTGATCGGCGAACTGGATGCCATACATGTCGAAGGCTTCGCGCTCGAACCAGTTGGCGGCCGGCCACACGGCGCAGGCGCTCGGCACAGCGGTATCCTCATCGGTCGACACGCGCACCCGCACGCGGTGGTTCAGGTGCATGGACAACAGGTGATAGACCACTTCGAAACGCTCTGCGCGCTCCGGATAATCGACGCCGCAAATGTCGACCAGCGTTTCGAAATCGCATTGCGGGTCTTCGCGCAGGAAGCGCAGCAGGCCCACAATGTGGTCGCGCTCGGCCATCACGACCAGCTCGTCCATATTGATGTGGAAGCTCTTCACCGCATCCGCGCGCGAAGCGGAGATATGCTCGCCGAGATCCTTGAGGGCGTCGATGGCGTCCTGGTCCAACATGTCTTTCCCCTAGCGCTCCAGCGAGCCTTCCCGGCGGATCTTCTTCTGCAGCTGCAGGAAGCCGTACACGAGAGCCTCAGCGGTGGGCGGACAGCCCGGAATATAGATGTCGACCGGGACGATCCGGTCACAGCCGCGAACGACGCTGTAGCTGTAATGATAATAGCCGCCGCCATTGGCGCAGCTGCCCATCGAGATCACGTAGCGCGGCTCTGGCATCTGGTCGTAGACCTTGCGCAGGGCCGGAGCCATCTTGTTGGTCAGCGTGCCGGCGACGATCATGACGTCCGACTGGCGGGGTGAACCGCGCGGCGCCATGCCGAAGCGCTCAAGGTCGTAGCGCGGGTTACCGGCGTGCATCATTTCAACTGCGCAGCAGGCGAGACCGAAGGTCATCCACATCAGCGAACCGGTGCGCGCCCAGGCGATCAGGTCGTCTGCGGCGGCAGTGAAATAGCCTTTGTCGGCCAGCTGGTCGGACAGGCCGGAATAGAACGGATCGTCCTGTCCGGGCTTGAAACCGCCCTCGACGCCCGAACGGGCGCCGCCCAGCGCATATGTCTTGAACTCTTCGGCCATTATTCCCACTCCAGCGCGCCACGGCGCCATTCGTAGATGAAGCCAACGGTCAGAACGCCCAGGAAGACGACCATCGACCAGAAGCCAACCAGACCGATCGTGCCGAGGCTGATCGCCCACGGGAACAGGAAGGCCACTTCAAGGTCGAAGATGATGAAAAGAATGGCGACCAGGTAGAACCGGACGTCGAACTTCATGCGGGCATCGTCGAAAGCGGGGAAACCGCACTCATAGGCGGAATTTTTCTCAGGGTCGGGTTCGGATGGTGCCAACAGCAGTGAACCGACAATGAAAAGGCCCGAAATCGCTGCACCGAGCACCAGAAAGATGATCACCGGTAGATAGTCGAGCGCCAGCCGTTCGATGTCCGACATGAGAGAGGGCCTCCTAGCCTGTGCTGGCGCCGGATTAGGACGGTTTTGCCATCCACGCAACACATCCACGCCACATAACGGTGAGACTTATCTTAAAGTCTGCATTCGGCCACCTCACGAGGCCCGATGTGCGGCTGTGCGTCACGGCTAATGGCCCTGTTTGCCCGTCCGGAAGGCAGCCCTGCCCCCAAATTCCCGCTAGTCGGGCGAAACACCCAGCGACTCAACAGTGCTGATGGTCAGGTACCCCACCGGCAGGCCGTTCTTTTCCTGCCAGTCTTCCATTGCATCCAGCGTTGCGGGGCCGAATACGCCGTCAGCCTGTACCTTGTAGCCTTTTGACGCCAGGGCGCGCTGGACTTCGGCAATCTTCGCCTTGGTTGCATTGGAATCGCAGAGCACTTCCCGCCATTCCACGGTCCCGCCACCTGTTACGGTCTTTATTTCGATTGTCTTGTAAGTCGCCGGAACGACGATCGTTTCCTGTTGTTCCGGCGTCACAAGGCGCTGGACTTCGACCTCTTCATATTCGGCCGGAACGATTTCCTCGATCACTCGGGCGGGCTCACGCAGCGCCTGGCGCTCAACAGTGCGGAAACGGGCCGGAATCACCCCGGTCTCGACACGCTCGGGCGATTTCAGGCGTGTTCGCGTGACGGTTTCATACTGGGCGGGCACCTCGACGCGGCACAGAACTTCACCCGTGGCAGGGGTGATATTGTCCTCGCCGGATTGCTGCCGGCCGAAAAGCCCGGTGCCCGGTTTCCAGGTAATATAAGACGGGCGGATCAGAACCTGCTCGGTAAATGTCTCGTATTCTGCAGGAATCACGACAGTTTCGGTCTGTTCCGGCACGATGAGCAACTGTTCGGTCTCGATCTCGTAGACCGGCGGCACCACCCGGTAAGTCAGCGCCTGTTCCTTCACCAGCACCCGCTCCACGACAGTTTCGAACGTCGCGGGGATGACGCGGGCTTCGGTATGTTCAGGCTGGTCCAGCACCTGTTCGGTCTGGATCTCATAGGTTTCAGGGATCAGCACCCGCGCATAACAGGATCCAGGCTCCGCGTCGGCCGGATAGTCTCCGGTTCCCTGCGCTGTCGCCACTCCCGCAAGCACCAGCGATGCTGCCGACAGGGTGAGAATTCTGCTCATTCCATGTCCCCTTCCTGAAAACTGCTTCCTTCTGGAAACAGCAGGCCACTTTCTACCTAACCTACCCGGAAACACTCGGCCACACCGTTCACCAATACGATGCGCATCCAGCGCATTCCATTGAACCGGGGCCTCCTGTCACAGGGGGTGGCAAACCAGCCGGTTCGGCGTATTAGGGGCGCGAACAAACAGGCCCTCATCATACGGCCCGAACCACTCAGGAATGCGCGCATGATCCCTCGTTATACCCGTCCCGAAATGGCCGCCATCTGGTCTCCTGAAGCCCGCTTCGGCATCTGGCTTGAAATCGAGACGCTCGCTGCGGAAGCGATGGAAAATCTCGGCATCATTCCGGAAGGCACCACGGCCGCGGTTCGCGAGAAAGCCGCCTTCGAAGTGGACCGGATCGACGAAATCGAACGGGAAGTGAAGCATGACGTCATCGCCTTCCTGACAAATGTCGCGGAGCATGTTGGCGAGCCTGCCCGTTTCCTGCACCTAGGCATGACCTCTTCCGACGTGCTCGATACCTGCCTGAACGTGCAGATGGTGCGCGCCGCAGACCTGCTGCTGACCGGAATCGACCGTGTGCTGGCCGCTCTTGAGAAGCGCGCCTTCGAACACAAGTTGACCCCGACCATCGGGCGCAGCCACGGCATCCATGCAGAGCCAACCACGTTTGGCGTGAAGCTCGCCACCTTCCATGCCGAGTTCCAGCGCGCCCGCACACGCCTGCTGATCGCCCGGGAAGAAGTCGCCACCTGCGCCATCTCCGGCGCTGTCGGCACCTTCGCTAACATTGACCCGAAAATCGAAGCGCACGTTGCCGAAAAGCTGGGTCTCGCCATCGAGCCCGTCTCGACACAGGTCATCCCGCGCGACCGTCACGCCATGTATTTCGCTGTGCTGGGCGTGATCGCCTCCTCGGTCGAACGCCTTGCCACCGAAGTGCGCCACCTTCAGCGCACGGAAGTGCTGGAAGCTGAGGAATTTTTCTCGGCCGGCCAGAAAGGCTCGTCCGCCATGCCGCACAAGCGTAACCCGGTGCTGACCGAAAACCTGACCGGCCTTGCCCGCCTCGTGCGTTCCGCCGTGACCCCGGCTCTCGAAAACGTCGCCCTCTGGCATGAGCGCGATATCTCGCACTCCTCCGTCGAGCGCGGCATCGGCCCGGACGCCACCGTCCATCTCGACTTCGCTTTGCATCGCCTCGCCGGTGTGGTCGAAAACCTCGTCGTCTATCCGGAGCGGATGCTCAAGACGCTGAACTCCATGGGCGGCCTGCACAATTCGCAGCGCGTCCTGCTCGCCCTCGTCGAAGCCGGAAACAGCCGCGAGGATTCCTACCGCATGGTTCAGCGCAACGCGATGAAGACCTGGGGCGGAGAAGGCCCGCTTCTGGAACTGCTCCAGAAGGACGAAGACGTCATGGCGAAACTGACGAAGGAACAGATCGAGGACCTCTTCGACCTCGACTATCACTTCAAGCAGGTCGACACGATTTTTGAGCGCGTTTTCGGTCGCTCATAGTCGTCTGAAAGTCCGGACTGATCCGGCTTAGTCCGGTATGATCATGGCCTGATCATGAACTGATCGCGCTTAGCGCCTCTCTGGCTTTGCGCGAAATGCCTGCCCAGTCGCCGGATTCGACGTCAGCCTTGGTGGCAATCCAGGAACCGCCAACCGCCACGACATTTGGCAAGGCGAGGTAGTCACCCGCATTGTCGGCGCTGACGCCGCCCGTCGGCATGAACTGAAGATGCGGCAGCGGCCCGGCCAGCGCCTTGAGGG
Organism: Hyphomonas sp. GM-8P; assembly: GCF_003263315.1. NCBI lineage: Bacteria > Pseudomonadati > Pseudomonadota > Alphaproteobacteria > Hyphomonadales > Hyphomonadaceae > Hyphomonas > Hyphomonas sp. GM-8P. The sequence continues at coordinate 11,337 of NZ_AWFE01000127.1, read as the reverse complement.
CTGGAACGCCGCCAGCAATGTTCGCCGGGAAAAGCTTCAGCAATTCAAAGCCTTCCTCATGACGGCTCATCGCCTCGCTCGCCGTCGCGACCCCGGGGATCAGCAATGGTTTGTGCTTGCCCAGCGCAGCCAGCAGCCCATGGCTCATCCCCGGCGAGACAAGGAAGTCCGCCCCCGCCTCCAGCGAATTGCGGACATCGTCGCCGTTCAGAACCGTCCCGGCCCCCACCAACAGCTCCGGCGCTGCCGCCTTCATCGCCGCAATCGCCCCAATCCCCGCTGGTGTGCGAAGTGTGACTTCTGCAATGGTCAAACCACCATCCAGCAATGCCTTCGCGAGCGGCGCGGCCTGCTCGACCGAACCAACCACCAACACCGGCACAACCGGCGCCTTGGCGGCTGCGAGCTTCAGCTCATTGAGAGAAGGCGTCATTTGCGTTGCTCCTGCTCGTAAAAGGCGGCCGCACCAATCAGCGGCGCTTGCGGATCTTTCATCAGCATGACGGGGCAATGCTCGAGAAAGCTGCTCATCGGACCACGCTCATGGAAACGCTCTATGGCTTCAGGCATGCGCAGGAAATCCGCGATCCGCTCAGTCACGCCGCCAGCCAGTACAACACCGCCAAGCGCACCATTTGCCAAAACCAGGTCACCCACTGCACCCATCACAGTGCAGGCACGCACGAGGATCAGCTGGTAGAACATCTCATCGCCTGCATCGGCGCGCTGGCGCATCTCGGCAGGCGATAAATCCTCGACTGGGCGGTCATAGATTTCGCAGAACGCCTCATGCACTGGCTGCAGACCGGTGCCGGATGAAACAAGCTCATTGGAAACATAGCCGAACTTCCGAAGCAGGATTTGAGTCAGCTGGAATTCAATATCGGTGCGGGGCGCAAAAGCGATATGGCCACCCTCGCCTGTCAACACATGCCAGTTACCGGCTTCAGGTATAAGCGTGGCGACGCCGAACCCGGTGCCCGGCCCGGCAACGATAATCGGCGCGTCCGGTTCTGGCTTGCCGGGCAGGATATTCTCGAAATGTGCGCGATCGAACTCCGGCACAGCGCGCGCCATTGCAGTGAAATCATTGATCAGGCGAACATCTTCAAAACCGAAACGGTTTTGCAGTTTCTGTTCGGACACATGCCAGCCGCGATTGGTGAGGGTGACCTCACCATGCTGCACAGGGCCTGCCAAGGCGAAACATGCCCGGTTTACACGCGTATTCGAGCGATCGAGATATGACTTCAGCACCTCTTCGAACTGGTGGAAATCATCGCCGGCGAACTTTTCGAATTTATCGGCAACGATCTTTCCGTCCTGTCGGTGAGCAATGGAGAAGCGGACATTAGTCCCCCCGACGTCACCGACCAGAATTCTTTCTGCCAAGGATCAGTCCTCCTCAGATACGAAAGCGAACTGGCTGGCACCACTGTCAGCCGTTCCGCTCATCTGACGGAAATAGGAGAACATCTCACGGCCGAGGCCAACAGACGAGGCGTTCGGCCGGAACTCTGCCGGTTGGCGCGCTGCAAATTCGGATGGGTCTACCTTGATATCCAACGTTCCTCTCTCTGCGTCGAAAACGATGATGTCGCCGTCGCGGACACGCGCGAGCGGGCCACCGCGCGCAGCTTCCGGACTAACATGGATGGCGGATGGCACTTTGCCGCTCGCACCGGACATACGGCCATCCGTAACCAAGGCGACTTTGAAGCCTCTGTCCTGCAGCACGCCGAGCGGAGGTGTCAGACTATGAAGTTCCGGCATTCCATTCGCCGCAGGTCCCTGGAAACGGACAACGGCGACAATATCACGGTCCAGCCGACCGGCTTCAAACGCTTCTTTCAAGGCTTCCTGGGATTCGAACACGACCGCTGGCGCTTCCAGGACACGCTTCTCCGGTTTCACGGCAGAGACCTTGGATACGCCACGGCCGAGAGGTCCGGTCATCAGGCGAAGACCGCCATCGGCAGAGAACGGATCGCTCGCAGGCCGGATAATCTCCAGATCACCGCTTTCTTCTGGAGCGGGGCGCCAGGAAACCTTGTCCCCATCCAGGAACGGCTCATGCGAATAGCCGGAGATTGGCCCTGCCACACCTTGCGCGTCACCATCCAGCAGGCCGGCACTCAGAAGTTCGCGGACGAGGAAGCCCATGCCACCCGCCGCATGGAAATGGTTCACATCGGCAGGCCCGTTCGGATAGATCCGTGTCAGGAGCGGTGTGACATGGCTGATTTCCGCAAAATCCTCCAGTGTGACAATGAGGCCCGCTGCCGCTGCCATGGCTGGAATATGCAGGGCATGATTGGTTGAACCGCCAGTCGCCATCAGGCCGACGATGCCGTTGACGATGGAGCGCTCGTCGATGATTTCGCCGGCTGGCAAGTAGCTGTCTCCTTGCGCCGTAATCTCTGCCGCCCGATGGGCCGCGGCTTTTGTGAGCGCCGTGCGAAGCGGCGTACCGGGATTGGTGAAAGCCGCCCCCGGCAAATGGAAGCCCATGACCTCCATCAACATCTGATTGGAGTTAGCCGTACCGTAGAAGGTGCAGGTGCCCTGCGCGTGGTAACTTTCTGCCTCAGCTTTCAACAGAGCGCTGCGGTCGACCTTGCCTTCTGCAAATAACTGACGGATACGGATTTTTTCTGGATTCGGGAGCCCGGACGGCATCGGTCCGGCAGGCACGAAAATAGATGGGATCCAGCCGAAGCGGAGTGCCGCGATCACGAGCCCTGGAACGATCTTGTCACAAACGCCAAGATGAAGGGCGGCATCAAACACGTCATGACTGAGCCCCACCGCAGATGCCATCGCGATGACGTCCCGTGAAAATAGCGACAGTTCCATGCCCTGCTGGCCTTGCGTAACTCCGTCGCACATGGCCGGAACACCGCCTGCCACCTGTGCCACGGCATTCACTTCGCGGGCGGCTTCACGGATGAGTTCCGGATAGTGCTCGAACGGTGCGTGGGCCGAGAGCATGTCGTTGTACGCGGTGATGATGCCAATGTTCGGCCAGCCTGCGCCAAGGAGATGGGTTTTCTCGATCACGGCGCACCCGGCCGAGGCGTGTGCCAGATTGCCTTCCGTCAGACGCTGCCGGGCAAACCCTTTCGGGCGCCGTGAACGGATCATTTCAAGATAGGCAGCGCGCGGCTCAGCTGATCTCTGGCGAATGCGCTCTGTGACTTCGGTGATCTTCGGATGCAATTTGGTCATCTAGGGGGCCCATATGATTGTGAGACGCGGACCGAGCTTGTCGATGGCATGGCGGACAGGCATTTCCATCGGATCTGCCTTCAATGCGCGCTCGAGAACATCCAGCTTCTCATTGCCGAACAACAACATCAACGCCATGCGCGCCGAGGTGACCGCTGGTCCGGTCAATGTCAGCCTCTGTGTATGGGAACCCGCAATCAGGCATCCGGTTGCATCAATAGCTGCAATCAATTCCCCATTCGAAGGCAACAACGCACTCTCAAGACCTTTGGACCCTGGGAACCAACTGGCTGTATGGCCGTCACTGCCCATGCCGAGAAGTATGACATCAATGGGTGAACAATGCGGCGTGTAAGCCGCGTTGCGATCCGCCACTGCGTCGTGCGGATTGGCGGCACGGGTCTTCATCGGCACCAGCCCCGCCGCGCCCGCCTTTCCTGTCAGCAGACGGGTCCGAACGAGCGACTCATTCGAAGCATCACTCTCCGTCGACACCCAACGCTCATCGACGAGACCGACGCTCACACTTTCCCACGGCAGCGCCCAGCCAGACAGGCGATCGAACAGCGGGCCCGGCGTCGAACCGCCGGACGTCATGAAATCCGCTCGCCCCCGATCTGCGATGGCGCGCTCCACTCCTCCCGCAACAAATTTCGCGGCAAAATCCAATGCGGCGTCGCGTGTTTCGAAGCGAGAGAGTTCATGCTTCATGGGGTCAGAGGCCTTCCCACCATGCGCGGTCGTCGCGGTCCATCAGCATAGCTGCGGCCAGTGGGCCATCGCTTCCGGCAGGATAAGGCTCCGGCGCATCGCCCGCCTGTTCCCAGGCTTCGATCAGGGAGTCGACCCACGCCCAGGCGGCTTCGACTTCTTCTTTGCGCATGAACAGGGACAGGTTCCCCCGCACCACATCCATAAGCAAACGCTCATAAGCATCCGGATAGCGGACCGTGAAACTCTCCGCATAAGACAGGTTGAGCGGCATGGATTTTACGCGCAGACCGCCGGGGCCGGGCTCCTTGATCTGCACAAACAGGCGTACGCCTTCATCAGGTTGCAGGCGGATGACCAGCCTGTTGGCCATGTCATTGCCTTCACCGAACAGAGAGTGCGGCGTTTTCTTGAACTGGATCACGATATCCGAATGCCGGTGTGACATGCGCTTGCCGGTGCGCAGGTAAAACGGCACGCCCGCCCAACGCCAATTGTCGATCCCGGCCTTGATCGCCACGAAGGTTTCGGTGGTGCTTTTCTCATCCCCTGAAAGCTCTTCGGCGTACCCCTTTACGGCTTCGCCTCCCTTCATGCCGGCCTTGTACTGACCCCGCACAGTCTGCTTCTTTGCGGCTTCGCCGTGAATGGGCATCAACGCATTGAGCACCTTGATCTTCTCGGTACGAACGTCGTCGTCTTCGAGCTGGTTTGGCGGTTCCATTGCCGTGAGGCAAAGGAGCTGCAACATGTGGTTTTGCACCATGTCCCGCAATGCGCCAGAGCGGTCGTAGTAGTCGGCCCGGCCTTCCAGGCCGAGATCTTCGGCAACAGTGATCTGGACATGGTCGATATAGTTCCGGGACCAGAGCGGTTCGAAGAGGATATTCCCGAACCGCAACACCATCAGATTTTGTACCGTCTCCTTGCCGAGATAATGGTCGATCCGGAATACCTGCCGCTCCGAGAAAACCGCGCCCACCCCATCATTGATCGTCCGGGCAGATTCAAGATCCGTTCCGATCGGCTTCTCCAGCACCACGCGCGTGTTGCTTGTCGCGAGGCCCTCCCGGCCAAGGGCGTTACAGATGTCGACATAAAGGCTGGGCGCCGTGGCCAGGTAAAAGACGCAGGCCCGGTCACCATCCATCGTCAGCTTGGATTTCAATTGCGGCCAGTCTGCCTTGGCGCTGGTGGCGTCAATCGAGACATAATGGATCAGTTTCTCGAACTTTTTCCATTCCTTGTCGTCCCAATTTTCACCGGTCGCTTTCTCGCAGGCTTCCCGCGCCATTGACCGATAGGCCTTGTCATCAAGATCAGAGCGGGCCGTTCCTACGATCGCGCTGTTTTCGGGAATCTGGCCATCCAGCCATCTATGAAAGAGTGCAGGCAGGAGCTTCCGGCGGGAAAGATCCCCCGTTCCCCCGAATATGACGATGTCGAAGGGGTCGACCGGTATGAATTTGGCCATGTCGAGCTCCTTTGGAGAGGCTGGCAAACGGATTTCCTGTATTCTTGTTAGAGCAATCTGGACGCGCTGAAAAACTCTGGAACGAGGGAATCATGCATCATCCCCAAAACGCCCAACAATTCAGATGAATTACACGTGATCTTCTTCCCAGGCAGCACTTAGCGCCTCAGGATCACGAATGTGTAAGGTGGCATGGTCCTCGCCTGCAAATCTATCGTGCTGCCGGTCTGCGACAGCACCGTGCCGCAAAGATCCGCCGACTCCGGTATCTCAACGGGCTCTGCACCGAGATTGAACAGGCAGGTCACCGTTTCCTCTTCGCATGTGCGGATCATGGTGAGCAAGGATACTGGGCCGTCCACAAATTCTACGTCTCCCCATCTCAGAGCCGGACTGCCTCTTCGCACTTCCAGGAGTTTTCGGGTGAAGTTCAGGACCGAGTCCGGGTCTTCGTCCTGCACGCCAACCGATAGATCAGGATGATCCGGCCCAACCGGCAGCCAGGGCTCAACCGAGGAAAATCCCGCATGCGGAGCCGCTCGCTTCCAAGGCATTGGCGTCCGCGCGCCATCACGGCCAAGCGTTCTTGGCCAGTTTGCGATGGCTTCCGGATCCTGCAGGGCTTCAAAGGGTACATCCACCTGAGTCAGGCCCAGTTCTTCGCCCTGATACAGGATCGGATTACCTCGCAAGCACAGGAGAAGCGCGTTGGTCAACCTTGCAAACCGGGGACGCTCCGCCCCGTCATACCAACGGCTGACACAGCGCGGAGCGTCGTGGTTCGAGAAAGCCCATGACGGCCAGCCTTCTTCTATCGATCCTACCCAGTTTCCCTGCGACCGTCGCACACGCTTGGCTGTGAGCGTTGGAGCATAAAGGAAATCGAAGCTGTAGGCGGCCGTCAGCCGTTTATCGCCCCTTGTATAGGTGCGCATGGTGGGAAGAGGATCATCGCTTGCCACTTCGGCCACGGTGTAACGATCGCCGTATTCGTCCGTCAGCTTTCGAACCCGCTCCAGAAATCCCGGCACCTCTGGCCGGGACTGATTGTAGACGCGGCGCTGCAGATCAAACGGTCTGGTGATCGTCCGGCCAGTTGGATCCCAGGGCGGATTGTCCTGGAAGGCCTGATCATGCATGGCAAAATTGATCGCATCCAGCCGGAAGCCATCTACACCCTTGTCCAGCCAGAAACGCGCGGTGCCCAGCAAGGCATCCTGCACATCCGGATTGTGCACGTTCAACTGAGGTTGCTCCGGCAGGAAATTATGCATGAAGTATTGCTGACGCCGCGCATCCCATGTCCACGCGGCCCCGCCGAACACTGCTTGCCAGTTGTTGGGAGGCGTGCCGTCGGGCTTCGGATCCTTCCAGACATACCAGTCCGCCTTCGGATTGTCCCGGCTCTGGCGAGACTCCGTGAACCAGGCATGCTGGTCTGATGTGTGAGCGTAAACCTGGTCGATGACGACCTTCAGCCCGTACCCGTGGGCGCGGTTCAGAAGCCGATCAAAATCGTCCAGCGTCCCGAAGACGGGGTCCACGGCACAATAATCTGAGACATCGTAGCCGAAATCTTTCATGGGAGAGGCGAAGAAAGGCGAGATCCAGATCCCGTCCACACCGAGCGACGCGATATAATCCAGCTTCCGGGTGATCCCCTGCAGATCACCCACACCATCGCCATTGGTATCGAGATAAGACCGCGGATAGATCTGGTACAGCACTGCACCGCGCCACCATGGCTGTTCTGGTTGGCTCATGCCGTCATCTCCCGGGAAACCTTGTCTGCAATCATGATGGTGGGCGTATTGGTATTGCCGGATGTGATGGTTGGCATGACGGACGCATCGATCACGCGCAAGGCTTCCACGCCGATGACTCGTAAATCCTTGTCCACGACGGAATCTGCATCGTCCGGCCGTCCCATCTTCGCCGTACCGACCGGATGGAAGATGGTAGTTCCGATATCCCCGGCCGCTTTGGCCAGCGCAGCATCGTCATCGCCAACGGCAGGGCCGGGCAGAAACTCCTCCGGTGAGTATCGAGCCATTGCCGGTTGCTTCATAAGCTGCCGCGTCGCCCTTATCGCATCCGCAGCGACTTTCCGGTCTTCCTCCGTAGACAGATAGTTCGGTGCAATAATCGGCTTCGCCGCAGGATCCGGCGAAGCAATACGTATCTCGCCCCGTGACGTCGGACGCAAATTGCACGCGCTGACCGTAATGGCCGGAAACCGATGCAGCGGGTCCCCGAACTTGTCGAGCGAGAGCGGCTGAACGTGAAACTCGATGTTCGCGCGCGCCCGTCCGGCATCCGAGCGCGTAAAAATACCAAGCTGCGACGGCGCCATGGTGAGCGGTCCGCGCCGCCGTACTGCATAGTCGAGCCCCATCAGGCCACGACGGAACAGATTGTGATAGGTCTCGTTCAACGTTCGCGCGCCGCTGACCCTGTAAATGGCACGTTGTTGCAAATGGTCCTGCAGGTTCCGGCCGACGCCTTGCAGATCCACTTGAACAGCCACACCCGCTGCCTTTAACACCTCTCCCGGCCCGATACCGGAGCGCTGCAGAACCTGCACAGATCCGATGGACCCGGCGCAGAGAATAATCTCTCCGCGGCATCTGGCCCGCCGACGCTCGCCCTCCTGCACGAATTCCACCACGGTCGCACGGCCATTTTCCAAGACCAGCCTGTCAGTGAGGCAGCCTGTCTCGACGCGCAGATTGTTCCGCGACATGGCGGGCTTCAGGAACCCCCGCGCCGCCGACCAGCGCACGCCGCCCTTCTGATTCACATGAAAATATGAGGAGCCTTCATTGTCCCCGGTGTTGAAGTCGCCGACCGGCTCAACGCCCATGTCCTGTGCGGCCTGACGCACGGCATCCAGAATGTCCCAGCGAACACGTGGCGCCTCGACACGCCACTCTCCACCAGTGCCATGTACGCCGCTTTCGCCAAGGAAATGATCCTCGATCCGCCGGAAAACGGGCAATACATCATCCCATCCCCAGCCTGGAAGCCCGAGGCTTTTCCAATGATCATAGTCCGCTGCCTGCCCGCGCATCGAGATCATGGCATTGATGGCGGACGACCCGCCCAGGACCTTACCGCGCGGATAATTCAGCTTGCGGCCATTAAGGCCCGGCTCCGCCAAAGTCTCGAACATCCAGTCGGACCGCGGGTTCCCAATCGCGAAGAGGTAGCCTACCGGGATATGGAACCAGATCCAGTTATCGCGGCCGCCCGCTTCCAGCAGCAAAACCCGCCTGTTACCAGATTCAGAAAGGCGGTTGGCCACGACGCAACCAGCAGAGCCAGCCCCCACAATGATGTGGTCGTACTCACCTTCCAGATCCGCCGTGCCGTTCAACCGCGCCTCCCGCCAATTGGGCCATTAGGCCGCAAGGGCCTGGCGCCGTCCACCCCTACCGAAGGGAGGCCAATACGCCGAACGGACTATCGGATGGCTTCCGTTCAGGCGCCTTCGACGCCTTGCCCAGCTTCGCCGCCGGCTGAGCTCCCTGGCGTTTCATGCTGAGGCCGATCCGCTTGCGCGCGGCATCCACTTCCAGAACGACAACATCCACGACCTGCCCCGTCTTTATCACGCTGTGCGGGTCTTTCACGAACGTGTCGGCCAGTTCGGAGATATGAACCAGGCCATCCTGGTGAACGCCGATATCTACGAACGCCCCGAAAGCGGTCACATTGGTGACGACTCCTTCCAGTCGCATACCCGGCTTAAGGTCACTCATCGTATCAACACCGTCCTTGAAGGTCGCTGTCTTGAATTCCGGACGCGGGTCACGCCCTGGCTTTTCCAGTTCGCTGAGAATGTCTTTCACGGTCGGCACACCGAATGTATCGTCGGCAAAGTCTTCCGCCTTCAGCTTCGACAGGAAGGCCTTATCGCCGATCAGGGCGGCCACTTTCCGGCCAGTTTTCTTCGCGATGCGCTCAACAACCGGATACGCTTCCGGGTGGACCGCCGAGGCATCCAGAGGGTTCTTACCATCCATGATGCGCAGGAAGCCAGCCGCCTGCTCAAAAGCCTTCGCGCCGAGGCGCGGTACCTTCTTCAGTTCACTGCGCGATTTGAACGGACCGTTCTTATCCCGGTAAGCCACGATATTCGACGCAATCGTCGCGTTGAGGCCCGCAACACGGGAAAGCAATGAGGCCGAGGCCGTGTTCACATCCACACCCACTGCGTTCACGCAGTCTTCGACCACGCCGTCGAGCGACTTTGCAAGCTGGCCCTGATCCACATCGTGCTGGTACTGGCCAACCCCGATGGCTTTGGGTTCGATCTTTACCAGTTCTGCCAACGGATCCTGCAGGCGCCGCGCGATGGAGACTGCCCCGCGGATGCTGACATCGAGGTCCGGGAATTCTCTCGCTGCCAGTTCCGAGGCCGAATAGACAGACGCCCCCGCTTCCGAAACCATCAGGCGCGTCAGGCCGAGATCCGGCATCTTGTCCGACAGGTCCGCGACCAGCTTATCGGTCTCGCGCCCGGCGGTTCCATTCCCGACACTGACGAGTTCCACTTTGTGCTTCTTGCAGAGCTTAGCCAGCGTCGTCAGGGCGCCGGTCCTATCCTTCTTAGGCTCGTGCGGATAGATCGTCGCCGTATCGATCAACTTGCCGGTCGAATCCACGACCGCGACCTTGCAGCCCGTCCGGATACCCGGATCGATCCCCATGACAACCTTGTGGCCAGCCGGTGCAGCCATCAACAGGTCTTTCATGTTGCGGGAAAAGACCCGGATCGCTTCGCCATCGGCCGAATCCTTCAACCGGTTGATGGACTCCCGCGAGCTGGACGGCTCCAGTTTGCTCTTCCAGGCCGCTTCCGCCGTTTCAATCAGCCACTCATCAGCGGCGCGTCCTTTCTTTGCAAAGCCGAATTCGGAACAAATTTCCCGCACGGCCGGATGATGGCGCGTATCCGTGTGAGGTACGTTCACCTTGATCCGCAAAATACCTTCCTTTTGTCCGCGCAGCATGGCGAGCGCACGGTGCGACGGCATCTTCTCGAACGGCTCATCAAAATCAAAATAATCGGCAAACTTGGCGCCTTCGGCCTCCTTGCCTTTCACGAGGGACGACCCGAGCTTGCCCTGCTTCCAGACAGTCTCCCGGATCTTGCGGGTCAGGCGCGGCGTTTCCGCAATCTTCTCGACGATGATCTCGCGTGCACCACTAAGGGCTGCGTCCGGTGTCTCGACGCCCTTCTTCTTGGAAACGAAGCTTTTGGCTTCCGCTTCCAGCGCAACCGCGGGGTTGGCAAGAATGCGCTCGGCCAGCGGTTCGAGGCCCGCCTCTTTAGCGATCGTCGCCTTGGTCCGGCGCTTCTGCTTGTAGGGGGCGTAGAGGTCTTCCAATGCCACTTTCGTCGTGGCTGCCATGATCTCTCGTTCCAGGTCCGGCGTAAGCTTGTCCTGCTGGCGGATGGCATCAAGGATCGTGTCACGGCGCTTTGCCAGCTCCGTCAGGTAATCCAGCCGCTCTGCGAGCGCCCGCAGCTGGGTGTCGTCCAGCCCGCCCGTACGTTCCTTCCGGTAGCGGGCTATGAAAGGCACTGTTGCCCCTTCACCGAGGAGCTCGATCACAGTCTCGACCTGGCGCTCGGATATGCCGAGTTCCGTCGCGATCAGTTTCGCAATCGACGGGACGGCAGATGTGCGGGGTTTTGCAGGCATGGAAAGATCGCCTTTCTGGCTGGAATTGACGGGTGCGCCGGATGACACAGGAACTGATCAATTCACCAGAAATCGTTCACACCTCGTTTACGCTTGAGCGTGGCGAGGCAATATTTTTGTGGAATGCACAGACAGGCGCTTACACACCGCATACGCGGTGGGTCCGGTCCTCGATTTCAGGAAATGAGCGGCTCGAGACATGGGTGACAGATT